>CAMFLK010000014.1 GCA_945957135.1 uncultured Rhodospirillales bacterium | reverse complement strand
GCACCAGCCTGATGGCGAGCCGGCCGAGCTGGCGACGCGGTGTCTCCGCCTTCGGCTTGGCCGGCACCGCCCAGGCCGCGACGCGATCGCCGAACTCCCGGCAGGCCTGGCGCCACGACGAACTGGGGAGTGCCCATTGGCTGTCGAAGTACGGTGCCCAGTTCTTGGTGATGTGCGCCGCCCTCATAAGAAGCCTCGTGACGCCACGGGCGAAACGGTCGCCTTCGTCATCATCGAGATGGGTGGCGAGGTCGCGCAGGGCCGGCCAGTCTTCGGCAAGGGCAAGCGCGAAGCCGTCGGCGATGCGGCGCCGGGCGATTTGGTCCGCGAGGCTGGCGCTCACTGCATCACCGCCCGCGCCGGTGCGCCTGGCGCTCTGCCTGGCGTTTCTCGAATTGCCGGCGCTCGTACTCGGAGATCAGCGTCCACCGCTCGGCCGCTTCCTCGACAACCATCTCACGCAGCACTTCGGAGATCGCGAGCCGCAGCCGCTCGTCTCGCAGCGTCATCGGCAGCGACACCCGGCCGTCGGGGAGCAAGTAGCAATCGAACGAGAAGGGGCCGACGGTCACGCTCGCCTGCGCGAACGTCCGCTCGCCGAGGTGGCCGGAATTGTTCAGCCCGATCGATACCTTATCGATCGCGAACGCGGGCGGGGTGTCGGCGGCGCTCATCGTGCCGCCTCGCGGAGTTCTTCGGCCCGATGGGCCAAGCGTTCGGCCTGAGCGATGTGCCCCTGCATTATTTCGGCGTCGGCGAGGCGGTCGAGCAGCGCGGCCTTCGCGCGGCGATGATCCCGGATTAGATCGCGTTCTCCGGTTCGAACTCGGGCCAGGGGTGAAAGTTTTTTTCGCATGGCGATCTCGTCTGAGACGCCAGCACGCTTGAAGAAGCCCGCGCAGATCAGTAAAAGATGGGTGCCGACCACATCGATACGACTGCTCGATGCCCCTCCCGCGTGCTGGCGCGGTGAGGGGTTTCGTTATGCGGCGTGCTTGCGGGGGCGGCCCCGGCGGGGCTGTTCATGCCGCGGCTGCGGCGTCATCAGCGCCTCGCGGGCTTTGCTGATGATGATGTATGGGGTTTTTCCCACTCGCGTCATCGGCACCCGGCCGGCCGCGATGTATCGCAGGATGGTCCTCGGGCTCAGCCCAGTCGCAGCGGCGAACGCTTCCACGGTTGCGAGATCGCCGAAGATAGCGCTGCGAATATCGGCCGGCATGACACCGGGCGGTGCAGGCGGAGAAGAAGCGGGAGGTGTCGCTTCAATGGTGGGGGCGGTCATCTTCGGGGTTGGCTCCGTCCTTTTGAGGGCGTCGCCACCATGACCGAGATGTCGCAGGGTGTGGGTTCACCAGCTTAAGCTGGTGAACAACTATTTCTTTGTCGAATCCAGCGTCGAACCGTCCCATTCGCCGGGCGGGGGATCGGCTTCTTATTCTTATCCAGCGGCGGGTCACCTTCCCATCTGCGGTCCATTGCTTTGCTTACTTCGTTGAAAGCTATGGCGGGAGGATTGCCCTTTGCCAACTGCGCTTCGTATATCTCGATCCATTCGTGTGCCTGTTCGCGAGCGCGGGTGCGCTGCTGTTCGCCGCGGATCGCTCCCCCCTTTTTTCGCAGCTCATTTTCGGCATAGGTCAAAGCCTTTTCTAGGCCGAGCCGTTCGAAAGGCGGGCAATGAAGCGCAGCGGTCAGAATTTGCGTTTCATCCCCCGACTTCAAAGCGGCGCGGGCCATGTGCAGAGCCTGCTGGAAGTGCCTTTTCCCCTGGAGCATGGCCTTACGAAACTCCTCCGGCGGCTCTTCGCCCCAGTAGCCGCGCACAAGTTTCTCGTCATCGGGACCGATGCGCGCTTCCAGCCGCTTGATCAGCAACTCCAGAATCACGCGGGCGGAACTCATTGCACGCCACCTTTGGTGACCATCGCGGCTTGCACCAGCACCCCCACGCGCTCCGTCGCGTCGCGCAGCGGGTCATCGAGCAGGTGAGCATACCGCGCCGTGGTCGCCGCCTGCGTGTGGCCCAGCAGCGCGCCGATGATCGGCAGGGACAGGCCGGCGCTTGCCAAGATGGACGCGTAGGAATGCCGCAAATCATGAATGCGAAGGGTAGCCTTCCACACCATGACGGGCAGCCCGTCCTTATCCAGCACGCGCTTGCCGTCCCGTCCGGTCTTCTCCACCTCAACAGCCAAGCCGGCCATCCTGCAAACCGAGAGCCATGTCTTTCGGACCTCGCGCAAGCCGGTGGCTTTGCCGTCCCGCGAGAAGCCGGGGAACACGTACTCGCTCCCCTTCGGGTTGCCGGCGGCTTCGGCCCGCATCTGGCGCAGCAGGGCCAAAGTCGGCGCCGACAAAGGCACGCGATGCAGCTTTTTCTGTTTCGTGTGCGCGCTGGGCTTGACCCATACGCCGCCCCCGAAATCAATCTCGTCCCACTTCGCCGCCAGCATTTCGCCCCGCCGGGCACCCGTCAGCAGCAGCAGCCGCAGCGCGTTGGCGCTCGTCTTTTGATTGTGGTTGGCCATCGCCTCGGCCAGTCGGGTTAGCTCGGCCGGGGCCAGGAAGCGTTCCCGCTTTTCCTCCTGCGCCCGCTCGATGCCCTTCGCCGGGTTATCCGAGCGCAGTTCCCATTTCACGGCGAGATTGAACATCTTGGACAACACCGCCACGGTCCGGTTCGCCCGGTAGGGTGCCGTTGCCGCGATGCGCCGATGCAGCCGCTCGATGTCGGCGTGGCGAACCTCGGCAACCTTTCTGGTCCCCAGCTCCGGCCGGACGTAGAGGCGAAGGATGGACGCGTAATCGACCTGCGTCGCCGGCCGTTTCTTCGTCACATGCTCCCGCTCGAACCTGTCGGCCAGGGCATTGACGGTCGGGGCGCCACGGTCGGCGTGCCGCTCCGCCATGGGGTCGGCGCCGACATCGACGCGGCGCTTGAGCGTCTTGGCTTCCTCCCGTGCCGCCTTCACGGTCCAGTCGGGAAAAGCGCCGATGGTGATGCGCCGCTCCCTGCCGCCGGTCCGGTAATTCAGGACAAACGCCCTGGCCCCTGCCGAGGTAACGCGGACACCGAAACCCTTTATTTCGTCGTCATAGGTGATGCGATTTCCGGAATCGGGAGCCGGAAGGGCCTTCACAGCCGTGTCCGTGAGCCTCTCCGCCATAATCAGAATCCCTTTGTGTCCGCACCGTGTCCGCACGCATTTGACGTTTTCTGTCGGCGTGTGTCAAGAAAAGTCAGGGAACGTCGCAATAAGCGGCGGAAATGTCGCGAGATTTTTTGAACCCTGTCCGGACACGGCGGTTTGCCTGGAGTGCTGAATGGAATTCGTAATCAGTAGGTCCCCGGTTCAATCCCGGGCGTCGGCACCATTCCCCCAGTCCCCCACGCAACGGCTTGCCCGGGCGCCGAAATCGTGGCTTGTGCGCAGCTTCACGCGCAACATCTATCTTCTTCAGGAGATGGAAGGATGAGGGCCGCCGCATGGACATGATCATCGGGCAGAAGCCGCGCGCCGGGCAGGAAGGGGCCGGGCCGGCGGGGGGAGCGTTCATCGTCGATGGCGATGAGCGCACGTTCATGCAGGAGGTGGTGGATGCCTCGCGCAGCATGCCCGTGCTGGTCGATTTCTGGGCGACGTGGTGCGGGCCGTGCAAGACGCTCACGCCGACGCTGGAGAAGGTGGTCACGGCCGCGGGCGGGCGGGTGAAGCTGGTCAAGATCGATATCGACCAGAATCGCGGGCTGGTGCAGCAGCTGGTGCAGCTCGGGCTGCCGCTGCAATCCGTGCCGACTGTGGCGGCATTCTGGCAGGGGCAGATCGCCGACCTGTTCCAGGGGGCGCTGCCGGAATCGGAGGTGAAGCGCTTCGTCGAGACCCTGCTGAAGATGGCCGGCGGCGCCATGCCCGCCACCGACCTGGTGGCCGAGGGCAAGGCGGCGCTGGAGGAGGGGCGGGCGCAGGAGGCCGGCGAGCTGTTCAGCGCCGTGCTGCAGCAGGAGCAGGAGAATCCGGAGGCCTGGGGCGGGCTGATCCGCGCGCTGATGGCGCTGGGGCAGGAGGATCAGGCGCATGACGCGCTGGCCCAGGTGCCGGCCAAGATCGCCGAGCATGCCGAGATCGCCGGTGCCCGCAGCCTGCTGGCGCTGGCCGAGGAAGGGCGCAAGGCCAAGTCCGAGCTCGCCAGCTACGAGGCGCGGCTGGCCGCCGACCCGGCCGACCACCAGGCGCGCTACGATCTGGCCACCGCGCTGAACGCGCTCGACCGGCGCGAGGAGGCCGCGGACGCGCTGCTGGACATCATCCGCCGCGCGCGCGGCTGGAACGACGACGCGGCCCGGCTGCAACTGCTGAAATTCTTCGAGGCCTGGGGCATGGACGACCCGGTGACGATGGCGTCGCGCCGGCGCCTGTCGGCCATGCTCTTTAGCTGATGCCGCAACCCGCCCGCCGGCTGGACGATCTGCCCACGGAGTTTCCGATCTTCCCGCTGGCGGGCGCGCTGCTGCTGCCCTGGGGCGTGCTGCCGCTGAACATCTTCGAGCCGCGCTACCTGGCGATGACCGACGACGTGCTGGCCGGGCCGCGCGTGCTGGGCATGATCCAGCCGGAGCACGAGGCGGGGGAGGGGCTGTACCGCACCGGCTGCCTGGGCCGGCTGACCTCCTTCGAGGAAACGGGGGACGGCCGCTACCTCATCGCGCTCTCCGGCCTGATCCGCTTCCGGGTGGAGGCGGAGCTGGAAATGCGCCGCGGCTACCGGCGCGTGCGTGCGGCGCTGGCGCCCTTCGCGGACGATCTCGCGCCGCCAGCGGTGCCGGGGCTGGATCGCGCGGGGCTGCTGGCGGCGCTGGTCGCTTATGCCGGGCGGCGCGGCTTTCCGGTGAAGCGCGAGGCGGTGGAGCGGATGGAGGACGACGCGCTGGTGGTGACCCTGTGCATGGCCTGTCCCTTCGCGCCGGCGGAGAAGCAGGCGCTGCTGGAGGCGCCGGACCCGGCGGCGCGGGCCGGCGTGCTGCGGGCGCTGCTGGAAATGGCCGCGCATGAGACGGCGGCGCCGGCGACCCTGAGGAGGACTTCATGACGGATGAAACCCTGCCGCACGTGCCGGTGGACCCGCGGCTGTTGGAAATCCTGGTGTGCCCGCTGACCAAGGGACCGCTGGAGTTCGACCGGGTGCGCAACGAGCTGGTCAGCCGGTCGGCGAAGCTGGCCTATCCGATCCGCGACGGCATTCCCATCATGCTGCCGGACGAGGCGCGGCCGCTCGACTGACTTCTGTCGTCGCGCGGGCTCCTGCGCTTCTCGCGATCGTGCTTGCGTTGCGGTGGCCGGCTTCCTCGGCGAACTTCACTCAAGGACCTTGACCCGATCCCCCGCAACGAAACAAGTGCCAGGCAGGCAAAGCCTGCCGGACATGCAAACAATTGGGCAGTGATCCCTTCCCATTTCCTCGCTCGGCCTGATTTCGGGAAGGGATCGACCACGACGCCACGCGCGAACAGGGTGACGTGCTCCCCTGAAATGTAACCGTTTTTGGGTAGAGTCCGACGGAGAGGAGTCGGACGGATGAAGCGCAGCAGGTTCAGCGAAGAGCAGATCATCGGGGTCTTGAAGGAGCAGGAGGCCGGGATGGCGACGGCGGAGGTCTGCCGCCGTCATGGCATCAGCCCTGCGACGTTCTACCAGTGGAAGTCGAAGTTTGGCGGGCTTGAGGTGTCCGAGGCGCGGCGCCTGCGCTCGCTTGAGGAGGAGAACGCCCGGCTGAAGAAGTTGCTGGCCGAGGCGATGCTCGACAATGCGGTGCTGAAGGACCTGGCCACAAAAAAATGGTGACGCCCGGCGCGAGGCGAGAAGCCGTTGCCCATGCCCGTGAGCATCATGGGCTGAGCGAGCGTCGGGCGTGTGGCTTGGTTGGCGTGAGCCGCCGCGTGGTCCGGTATCGGTCGCGCCGGCCGGACGATACGGCCTTGCGGCAGCGACTTCGCGAACTGGCAGGTGAGCGGCGCCGGTTTGGCTACCGTCGGCTGGGCTACTTGCTGGCTCGGGAGGGGATGGCACCCAACCACAAGAAGCTGCTGCGCCTCTACCGCGAGGAGGGGCTTCGGGTCCGCCGCCGTGGCGGCCGCAAGCGGGCTCTGGGGACGCGATCTCCGATGGTATTGCCGGACGGGTCGAACCAGCGCTGGTCGCTCGACTTTGTCTCGGACAGCCTGGTCTGCGGCCGTCGGTTCCGCGTCCTGTGCGTGGTCGATGACTTCACGCGGGAGTGCCTGGCGCTGGTGGCGGACACGTCGCTGTCGGGCGCACGGGTTGCGCGGGAACTGACCCTCCTGATCGGGCTGCGCGGCAAGCCGCTGACGGTGGTGAGTGACAACGGCACGGAGCTGACGTCGTCGGCGATCCTGCGCTGGACGCAGGAGCATCGGGTCGAGTGGCACTACATCGCCCCTGGCAAGCCGACGCAGAACGCCTTCGTCGAGAGCTTCAACGGCCGGCTGCGGGACGAGTGCTTGAACGAGACGTTGTTCACCACGATGGTCCACGCCAGGGCCGAACTGGCCCGGTGGCGGCGCGACTACAACACGGTCAGGCCACACTCGAAGCTCGGCGGGAAGACCCCCGCCGAGGTCGCCGGCCAACGTGTCCGGGGGCATGCCCCCGGACACGTTGCCATCAATTCAAACAACCACCATGAAAGGGGCGGACTCTGCTTTTGACCGGTACCAAGATGGGGAGCACGTCAGTGAGCGATGGGCGACCTGCTCGGTCGCGCTGTTCGCTCTGGCGTGGCGGGTGAAGTCATGGCGGCCGGCGAGGGCATCGATACGATGCTGTCGCTCCGATGCGTCCTTCCCGCCATGCCGATGGTGTCAGCGGGACGTAGCAAGTCGCAAACCTAGCAGAACCAGCAATGCCCCCGCCAAGATGTCGATGCCACTCTTCATGCTACGGTATGCTGTTTGGATTGGGCTGATGCTGAAGGCGATCGCGATGCCGCAATGCCAGCTTGCCGACACCCCTGTAACGAGGCCAATGGCAGCCAAATACACCCAGGTCGGCGCTGCCGGTGGCAACATGGCTGAGAACACCGAGCCGAAGAAGATGGCGGCATTCGGATTGCTGACGGCCACCAGATAACCTTTTCGGACATAGCGCACGGCCGTCATAGGGGGGACTGGCTTCACCCCCACCGACGCCTGCCCATGGCGGGCAGCCAGAATCATCCGAAGCCCGAGATACAACAGGTAAGCAGAACCTGCGAACTTGATGGTGTTATAGAGCCAGGTTACCTGTGACAGCAGTAGTCCCAGCCCTAGCATGACTGCCGTTGCCCAAGTCAGAGTTGCCGCCGCCACGCCCACGCCCATGAATATGCCGGCCCGGCGGGAGGCTGAAATCGCGGTTGATGATATGACGATGAAAGACGGCCCCGGACTCAAGCAAACCAGTAGGAAAACCCCAGCAATACCTCCAAGGATCGTTGCGTAGATCACCGGCCGAAGCCCCAGTTCTGTTTCGGATGAACACGCATGCAAGATCACATCAGCCGGGGGCCGGCGCGCGCACGACGCCATGAACGCCGAGGCGCTTGCTCATGTACACGGTCATGCCGAACAGTGGATGCATCTCCTGACGGTCCACCTGATAGCCGATGCGGCTGTAGAGGCGCAGGTTGTCGGTGAAGCTCCCATTTGTGTAGAGCCGTATTTCTCCGTGAGCGAGCGACTCTGCAACCCGCTCGGCGTGTGTCAGCAGGGTGCGGCCGAGACCCTGGCCCTGGGACGTGGGCGCAACCGCAACGTTCACGATCAGCAGGTGGTCAGCTTCAGACCGCATCTCGATCAGTCCCATCAGCCGGCCGTCTTCGTACAGCAGATCCACCAAATTTTCCCGCACGGCTGCATCGTAGTCTGCGGTCATGGGCCCTGGCTCGCGGCCAATGACTGAAACCCATCTTGCATAGGCTGCCCGCGTCAGCTCGCGGACGGAAGCGGCGTCTCCTGGCAAGGCGCGGCGTATCTCGATGTACCGCTGGTGCGCCGAAGGTTGGGCAAGGGTGGAAGCAGGCGACATGGGATCATGGCTTTGCAAGGCGTTCTCCTGACGGTCAGGCAAAGAAAAACCCCCGGAGCTGGGGGGGCTGCGGGGGTTCTGAGCGCTGGCCAGGGACCTCTCTGACTGGTGTGGCCTGGATGGGCCAAGCACCACTAAGAAGGAGTCGATCTGCACGCAGCCACGCAAGCCGCCGCTGAGAAGCAGCGTCGGCGTCGGCTTACGACGGTGAACAGCGGAAAGCTCATGCCTCAGACCTTAAGATGGCATGGACAGGAGTCAACCGCGGTTAAGCTCCAGAGAGTTGGTTGGTGTCTAGTACGTTGAGGGCGGGCGATGCGCTGCCCCGGCCGGCATCGCAGTGACGATTGGCTGGTAGGCGATATACGCAATGCGGCGGGCTGCTCGATGGTCGTCCGGCTTCAGGAATCGGTGAAAGGGGCCGCCGGCAGCTGGACCGACGCCGCCACCGGCAAGCAGGGGGATCTGCTCGATATGATCCGCAAAAGCTGCGGCTTGGTCGGCTTCAAGGACGTTGCCGATGAGGCGCATTCGTTCCTCAGCCTGCTGCGCCCTAATCCCTATGCCAAGGCTCGTTCTCGATGAGTCCGGTCGATGCAGAAAGAAAATCAGAACTGGCGTGATTTTCCTCTTGCATTATCGGCGGACCTGTCGGTATGTTCCAAATTCGTTCATTCCAACGAGATTTCCGATGCCTCCGCCCGGCCCTTTCACCCTCTTCGCGCAGAGCTTCGCCGCCGCGCTGATGAGCTGGTGGATGCGGCTGTTCCTCGGGCGGGAGGAGCGGGCGATGATGGAGAGCTTCTTCGCCAAGCTGCATGGCACGATGGGCCGGCTGGACGACATCTTCGCGATGTGGAAGGCCGGCACGCTGCCGCCTCCGCCGCCCGAACCGGAGCCGCGCCAAGTGGCGGTTCGCAAGCCGGTCGCCGGGCAGCCGCGCCGCGTGCGTGGGCTTGCGTTCTTCCCCGCGCCGCGCGGCCGGGAGGACATCGCGCCGCAGGAAGCTGATCGGCCGATGCGCCGGGCGGTGGCGGTCCGCTTCGCGGTGCGCCCCTTCGCGGTGCAGGTCGGGCCGAGGGTGAAGCGGCGGGAACTGGCCGTGCCGCGGGTTGGCGAATGGTCGGGATGAACCCGGCCACACGACAAGCACGCCCGCGTTCGTTCACCTTCAACCCTGGCTATTTCGATTTTTCACCTTGGGTCATTCCCGAGGCGATGGCGCGTGTACGGCGCGCCGGTATGCGTGCGTAGGCGCGGATTTGGCGGGGGTCTGCCCGTTTTTGCTCTCTCCCGACGGCCGGCGGCGCGTCACGGCTGCCGCGACAAGGGGTCGCGGCGGGATGGATGGGTCAAGCCCGTCCATGACGAGGAGAGACAAGGGGGAAGTGGAGAGTCCGGACAAGGCGGTAAATCAGAGTACGAAAAATAGTAAAAGTTTTTTGGTTCTTTTTTTCAAAAAAGAACCACTTCCTTCCTTACTTCCTTTGCCGCGTGGATGGCCGGGACAAGAGCCCGGCCACTTCGGTTTTTGGTTCTTTTTTCAAAAAAGAACCGCTTTCTTCCTTACTTCAAATCAACCGCCGCGCTCGCGCTGGCGCCGCTGAGCAGGTCGGTGGCGCGGATGGTCCACCGGCCGGGTGGGTCGCTGGCGGCGAAGGGCAGGGGCCAGGTTTCCGTGCGGCCGCGCAGGATCAGGTTGCCGGAATAGGCGTCCACGAGATGGTCGGCGGGGTCGCGTACTTCCAGGCGGATGGCGTGGGCGGCGGCGGTGCTGGGGGTGGCGAGGGCGATGTGGGCCAGGCCGGGCTCGCCGGGGTCGTGGGTGGCGGAGAGAGTCAGGCGGGGCAGGGGGGTGGGCATGATCGCCAGGATGGTGGGGCGGATCGGGTCCAGGTGCAGGCGCAGGCGGCCGGCGCGCTGGGCGGTGCCGCCGGCGAGGTCGCGGATCCAGGCGGGGCGGGGCAGGGCCAGGTCGAAATCCGGCACGGCGGTGGGGGCGGCGGTGTGCAGGCCGAGCAGGGTGACGCCGCCATTGGTCCAGACGCGGACGTCCACGCCTGGGGCGGGAGTGCCGTCGGTGGCGAGCAGGCGGAAGCCGGCGGCAATGCCGCGGGCGGTGAGCAGCTTGCCGACCTCCGAAGCATTGCCGAGCGGGCCGATCGCCACGCCCTCCAGCGCGGGGGCGGCGAGGCGGCGGCTGTGGTCGTCGAACAGGCCGACCGGGCCCTCGGCCAGCAGCAGGCCACCGCCGCGGACGAAATGGCGCAGGGACGCCGCCTCGGCGGCCGACAGGGCGATGGCCTGGGGCAGCAGCAGGGCGCGGATGCCTCGGGTGCGCAGGGCGTCCGCCGCGATCTGGGCTTGGGTGAGCCATTGCGGTTGCAGGCCGAGCTGGTTCAGCACGCGGGCGGCGTGGGCGCGGGCGAGGCGGGTGGGGGTTTCCTCCTCGTGCTCACGCTCGGCGTCGCGGTTGATCCAGGCATCGCCGCCGGCCCGGTTGTCGAGCAGCCAATGGGTGCGCTGGCTGGCGGGCGAGTAGAGGATCGCCACCTGATCGACATGCGGGGTGCCCGCGATGAGCTGGGCGGCGAGGCCGTGGGTGAGGGCGGAGAACACCGGCGCCATGGCCTGGGCGCGCGGGCCGGGTGTGCCGTCCGGCCCGAGGAACTTGCCGTCGCCGTCCCAGATGATCAGGCCGCGGCCGCCGAGCATGGCTTCGTGCCAGATGCGCCAGTTCTCGCCCGGGCCGGCGTTGAACGAGGTGGTGAGCACGGGGAGCGCGGGGTTGAGCGAGCGGACGATCTCCACGTTGCCGCCGCGGTCGTACATCTCCATCAGATCGACGGCGTCGGCGAGACGGGCGTAGTCGAACCCGCCCCAGCCGGGCACCTGGGCGCCCTCGATGGCGGCGAAGGCGGTGGGGTCGCCGGCATGGACGGCGTCGGTGCCGGCGCGGATGGCGTCGGCGAAGCTGGCGTCCATATAGGCCTTGAAATCGGCCCAGGCGGAGAAATTGTCGCGCGGCTGGGCCATGGCCTGGGTGGTGCGCATGGGCATCACCGCGTTCCAGTCCGCGAAGTCGCTGTCCCATTGCTGGTTGAGGGCGGCGAGGCTGCCGTAGAGGCGTTGCAGCCAGGTGCGGAAGCCGGCGAGGGCGGCGGGGGAAAAGTCGAAATCCCAGTTGGCCGCGAGGTCGCCGATGCCGATCTCGTCGCCCAGGCTGAAATAGAGCGGGCGGAAGGGTTGCTGCACCAGGGCGGTGTCGCGCAGCCGGGCGGCGATGCGGGCGCGCCATTCGGGGTCGGACAGGCTGGGCGTGCGGGTGACGGCGGCGGGGTCGGCCGGGTTGGCGCGGTAGCTTGCCTGGGCTTGCTTGAACAGCCAGGCGACGTCGCGCGGGTGTTCGGGCGTCCAGCGATGGTAGGGGGCGTAGAAATCGGTGGCGATGTTCTCCACGTACCAGCGCATGTCCGCGGCCAGCAGGTTGGCGGTGAGCGGGGCGAAGCGCGCGGCGGTGAGCTCGCCCTCGCGCAGGCCGATGATGTTGCCGGCGGTGATGCCCAGGCGGCGCAGGGCGCGGTAGCGCTCGGCGGTCTGCGGCTGCCACATGATGACGCGGTAGTCCCGCCAGGTCTCGGGCTGCGGGCTGGCGATGAAGGGGGTTTCGATCGGGCGGGACAGACCGGGCGCCTGGAGGGTGGCGCGCAGCGTGTTCGCGGTGGCCACGGCCCGGCGCAGGTCGAGCGTTATGGTCACGGGCTGGGGGCCGGCGACTTGCATAGTGCGGCGCTCCACCGTGCGGCCCAGGCTGTCGGTCCATTCCACCGCGAGCGTGGCGCCGAACGGGGCGGGGGGCTCGGCGCGGTAGGTGGCCGTGGCGGTGCCCCCGCGTTCGTAGGACGGGGCGGAGAAGGTGAGTGAATCCGCGAGGGCCGGGCTGCTGGCGAGCATGGCGGCGAGGGCGAGGCGCTTCATCGTTCGGCCGGGCCGCGCAGTTCGCTCAGCAGCGCGGGCAGGAAGATCATGGTGACCAGCAGCGTGCAGCCCAGGCTCAGCAGCAGCAGCTCGCCCATGCTGGCCGTGCCCGGATGCTTGCTCAGCGCCAGCGAGCCGAAGGCGGTGGAGGTGGTCAGCGCCGAGAACAGGATGGCCCGCGCCGTGGCCGAGCCGAGGAAGCTGCGCGCCCCCGCCCGCCAGTTCATCACGAAATAGATGTTGAACGACACGCCCACCCCCAGCAGCAGCGGCAAGGCGATGATATTGGCGAAATTCAGCGGCAGTGGCAGCAGCACCGCCACCACCACGGTCAGCAGGGCGGAGAGCAGCAGCGAGGCCATCACCAGCGACACGTCCAGCACGCGGCGCAGCACCAGCAGCAGGATGAGGAAGATCGCGCCGATCGCCCCGATCGCCGCGGTGCGGAAGGCGCCGACGATGGTGTTGGCGGTCTCGGTGATGGTGATGGCCGACCCGCCGGCCGAGGGGGCCACGGATCGCACGGCGTTGGCGAAGGCGCGCAGGCCGGCCGGCTCGCGCGCCGCGGGGGTGGAGAGCACCTGCACCCGCACCTGCCCGTCCGGCAGCCGCCAGTCCCGCGTGATGTCGGCGGGGATGTCGGCGGCGGTCACCGGATGGGCGGCGAGCACGCGGCGCAAGCGGGCCAGCTGGTCCGGCAGGAAGCGGGTGAGGGCGGCGTTGGCGGCCAGCAGGGTGGCATCCGGCGCGTCGGCCAGTGCCTTGAGGTCGGCGGCGATGGGGGCGAGGGGGTTGTCGGTGGAGAGCTTGGGCAGCGCCCGGTCGATCTGCGCCAGGGTGGAGCGGGCGGCGAGGCGGATATCCTCGGCGCTGACCGGGGCGGCCGGGGCGCGGGGGGCGAGGGTGGCGCTGAGGATGGTGTTGGCGTCGGCCAGCAGCGCGAGTTTCGGCCCCTGGTCGCCGGGGACGAAGCTGTCCAGCGTGAGGACCTGGGCCACTTCCGGCAGCGCCTTCAGCTTGGCGGCCAGCGCGTCGGCGGCCTGGGCGTCGGGCACCAGGATGTCGGCGGTGTAGGGGTTGGTCAGCGGCTCGCTGATCAGGTCGCGCAGGGTGCGCATGGCCTCGGTGTTGGGGTTCTTGGTGCTCAGCGGGTCGCTGTCGAAGGCGAGGCGGGGCAGCAGGGCGATGCCGAGCACGGCGAATACGCCGAACCCGGCCAGCACCGGAAGGCGCACCCGCAGCAACCCGCGTTCCAGGGCGCCGGCCCAGGCGAAGCCCATCTCGCGGTCGGTGCCGCGCGGCCGCAGCAGGGTGAGCAGGGCGGGCAGGAAGGTCATGGTGCAGGCGAAGGCGATCAGCATGCCCACGCCGGCGATCAGCCCCAGCTCCGCCACGCCGCGGAAATCGGTGGGCACGAAGGCGAGGAAGCCGGCCGCCGCCGCCGTGGCCGCCACCAGGATCTGCGGCCCCACCTCGCCGGCCGTGGCCACCAGGGCGGCGCGCGTATCGGGCACGGCGAGGCGCTGCTCGCGGTAGCGCACGCTGAACTGGATGGCGAAATCGACGGCGATGCCCACGAACAGCACGGCGAAGGCGACGGAGATCAGGTTCAGCGTGCCCACCGCCAGCGCCGCGAAGGCGGTGGTCAGCAGCAGGCCGAGCAGCAAGGTCGCCACGATCGGCACGATCAGCCGCGGCGAGCGCACCGCCAGCAGCAGCCACAGCACCACCAGCGCCCCGCTGGCGATGGTGCCGGTCACCGCTCCCTCCGCCACGGTGGCGAATTCCTCGTCCGACAGCGCGACCGGGCCGGTGATGCGCACATGGGCGCTGCCGTCGCGCACGAATTCCAGCCGCGCGGCGGCCTCGCGCATCAGCTTCGTCCCCACCCCGCCCGCTTCCAGCGCGGTGTGGTCCAGCACCGGGCGGGCGAGCACGAAGCGGTAGCGGCCGGCGAGGTCGGAGAGCTGGCCGGCCAGCAGCCCCTGCCAGGACAGCGGCTCGGCCTTGCCGGCGGCGGCGCGGGACAGCGCCTCGTGGAAGCCCTGGAGCGAGCCGGCGAAGGGCGCGAGATTGGCCTGGTCCTTCTCCACCCCGATCGCCACCAGGCTCAGCGCGGCGAACAGCCCGCGCGCGCTGGGGTCGCCGGCGAGCTGGCCGAGGAAGGGCTGGGCGTCGATGATGTGGTCGAGCAGGTCGCCGAGCGATTTTTCGTCCAGGAACAGCAGGCCGTTGGCCTCCAGGAAGGGCGAGGCATCCGGCCGCCGCACGTCGCGGAAATGGGCGGGGTCGGCGGCGAGCGCGGCGGCGAGGCCGGCGGCGGTGGCCTCGGTCTGCTCCGGCGTCGCGCCGTCCACCACCGCCACCAGCAAATCCTGGAACTGGGGAAACGCGCGGTCGAACGCCACCTTGCGCTGGCGCCACGGCAGGTCCTGGGCGAACAGCGTGTCCGTGTCGGTGCTGACGCCGAGGCGGGACCAGGCGGCGAATCCGGCGAGCCCGGCCAGCAGCAACCCGGCGAGGACGAACAGAACGGCATGGCGGGTGCTGCGCGCGACGAGCGCGGCCAACAGGCGGGAGAGCATCATGGGGTGAGGGGCATAATCGGTCCCGTCCGCTTGGTCCATGCCGGGCGGCCGCGCGGCCCTTTGACGAAGCCGCGAGCCGGGTTCAAAACCCCCGCCAGGAGGACCGTCCCATGAGCGAACTCGCAGCCGCCATCCCCGTCCGCACCCGTCCGCCCTTCCGCGCCGACCATGTCGGCAGCCTGCTGCGCCCGCCCGCCCTGCGCGAGGCGCGGGCCGCCCGTGCCGCCGGCACCCTGGCCGCCGCCGGGCTGCGCGAGATCGAGGACGTCGCCATCGCCGATGCCATCCGCCGGCAGGAGGCGATCGGCCTGCGCGCCGCGACCGACGGCGAATACCGCCGCGCCTACTGGCACTACGATTTCATCGCCCGGCTGGAGGGCTGCGAGCTCTACACGCCCGAGAGCAAGGTGGAGTTCAAGGGCGGCGTGGCCCTGCCGCACGTGCTGCGGGTGAACGGGCGCATCGCCTGGAAGGAGCCGGTGTTCCTCGACGACTACCGCTTCGTCGCCGGCCAGGTGGCGCCGGGCGTGGTGGCCAAGCAGACGATTCCCTCGCCCAGCGTGGTGCATTTCCGCGGCGGGCGGCAGGCGATCGACCGCAACGTCTATCCCGATCTGCAACCCTTCTTCGACGATCTCGGCACCGCCTATCGCGACGCGGTGCGCGCATTCGCCGCCGCCGGCTGCCGCTACCTGCAACTGGACGAGGTGAACATCGCCTATCTCTGCGACCCCGAGCAGATCGAGGGGCTGAAGAAGCGCGGCGAGCATGTGGAGGGGCTGCTGGAAATCTACGCCGACCTCATCAACCGCGCCATTGCCGGCCGGCCGGAGGACATGGTGATTTCCATGCATCTGTGCCGCGGCAATTTCCGCTCCACCTTCATCGCCACCGGCGGCTACGAGCCGGTGGCCGAGGTGCTGTTCAACGCCATCGATGTCGATGCCTATTTCATGGAATACGACACCGACCGCGCCGGAGGATTCGAGCCGCTGCGCCTGGTGCCGCGCGGCAACAAGATCGTGGTGCTCGGCCTGGTCACCAGCAAGACCGGCGAGCTGGAGAGCAAGGACGAGCTGAAGCGGCGCATCGACGCGGCGGCGAAATACCTGCCGCTGGAACAGCTCGCTCTGTCGCCGCAATGCGGCTTCGCCAGCACCGAGGAAGGCAATCTGCTGACCGAGGATCAGCAATGGCGCAAGCTGGAACTGTGCGTTGAGGTGGCGCGCGAGGTATGGGGCTCGGTCTGATACCGGCGGCACGAAGCGATGACTCTTCCATCGCGGAGGGACGGCGGTATCGCGCGCCGGGTTGGTGGGCGGCGGCGCGCCAAACAAAGACTCATATCAAGGGTCATTCTTCATGGCCCTTGATATGAGAGCCGGGCTCCTTCGCTTCTTGCGATTATGCTCGCGTTGCGGGAGACGGCGTCAAGGCACGCTTCGCTCAAGAGCCTTGACTCCGTCCCCCACGACGAAGCGCCTGCTGACATGCGAAGAAGGGAAGGGACGGGAGTGAGCCCTTCCGCTTTCCTTGATCGGCTGAAAAGGCGCCTTTCCTCGACCCGGCCTTCCACTCCAAAGGCGCCGCGCGCAGGTGTCGTCAAGGCCCTTGAGCAAGCATGCCCAGGACGACACCGAGCACGGCGCCATCCTCGAAGAAGGCAGGCGCCCCCTACCAGTTCGTGTAGGAGCCGTCGCGCCGCCGCAGATGCGGGGCTTCCCAGAAGCGGAACGCCTCGCGCTTGATGCGCTCCTCGTCCACCTCCACGCCCAAACCGGGGGCTTCGGGAACGGGATAGTCCGCGCCTTCGAGTTTCACCTGCACCGGAAAGAACTCGCTGGAATCGAAGCCCAGATGCGTCTCCGCCGGCGACGCCCGCGTTTCCAGCCAGGAGAAATTCGGCACGGCGGCGGCGAAATGCACCGTGGCGGCGGTGCAGATCGGGCCGAGCGGGTTGTGCGGCATCAGATCGACGTAATGCGCCTCGCTCCACCCGGCCACCTTCATCGCCTCGGTGAAGCCGCCGACATTGCAGATGTCTATGCGGTTGTACTGGTGCAGCCCGCGCTCGATATAGGGCAGGAACTGCCACTTGCTGCTGAATTCCTCGCCGATGGCGAAGGGAATGTCGGTCATCGTGCGCAGCGAGGCATAGGCCTCCGGGCTCTCGTCGCGGATCGGCTCCTCGAGGAAATCCAGCGTGCCCTTGGGCATTCTCTGGCAGAAGCTCGCGGCCTCCGCCACGCTGAGCCGATGGTGGTAGTCCACGCCCAGCACCACCGTGTCGCCCAGCGCCTCGCGCGCCCGCACCAGCCAGCGCGCGGTCTCCGCCAACGACTCACGCGGCTCGTAGATCGTCTTGCTCTCGTGGTTGGCGCAGGACAGGCGCATGCAGTTCCAGCCCGCCGCGATCAGCATGCGCGCCTGCGCGATCATCTCCTCGCCGGGGGGCGCATGGGTGGTGGCGAAGCTCGGCACCCGGTCGCGCTGCTTGCCGCCGAGCAGCTGATAGACCGGCACGCCCAGCGCCTTGCCCTTGATGTCGTACAGCGCGATGTCGATCGCCGAGATCGCCGCGGTCAGCACGCGTCCGCCCTCGAAATACTGGCTGCGATACATCTCCTGCCACAGCGCGCCGGCCCGCATCGGGTCGCGCCCGACCAGGAACTGGGCGTAGTGCTCCACCGCCCCGGCCACCGCCTTCTCGCGGCCGGACAGGCCGGATTCGCCCCAACCGGTGATGCCCTCGTCGGTCTCCACCTTCACCAGCAGCTGGTTGCGGATGCCGATCCAGGCGGGATAGGCGGTGATGGCGGTGATCTTCACGGCAGCTCTCCTCGGGGAAACGGATCACGCCGCTTCGGGCAGGATGCCGCGCAGCGTGAGGGATTCGGCATGATGGCAGGCCGCCTGATGGCCCGGCACCACCTCGCGCAGCACCGGAATCTCCGCCCGGCAGCGCGCATCGGCATGGGCGCAGCGCGGATGGAAGGCGCAGCCGGGCGGCGGCCGCGCGGGGTCCGCCACCTCGCCGCCCAGGCGGATGCGGGCCCGGCTGCCGCGCAGGCGCGGATCGTCGATCGGCACGGCGGAGAGCAGCGCCTCGGTATAGGGATGCGCCGGGCGGGCGAACAGCGTGGCGGTGTCGGCCAATTCCACGATGCGGCCGACATACATCACGGCGATGCGGTCGGAGATGTGCTCCACCACCGAGAGGTCGTGGGCGATGAACAGGTAGGTCAGCGCGAATTCCGCCTGCAGATCCTGAAGCAGGTTCAGCGTCTGCGCCTGCACCGACACGTCCAGCGCCGAGACAGCCTCGTCCGCCACCACCAGGCGCGGCGACAAGGCGAGGGCGCGGGCGATGCCGATGCGCTGGCGCTCGCCGCCGCTGAAGGCGTGCGGGTAGCGGCGGAGATATTCCGGCCGCAGCCCCACCCGGCGCAGCAGGTCGGCGACGCGATGCTCCAGCTCCGTGCCGTTGGCGATGCCGTTGGTGCGCAGGCACTGGCCGACGATCTCCAGCACCGGCAGGCGCGGGTTCAGCGAGGATTGCGGGTCCTGGAAGATCATGCGGATGTCGCGCCGGTAGGGGCGCAGGGCGCGCTTGTCGAGCCCGGCGAGATCGACCGGCGGGCCGTCCTTCGGATGGTAGAGGATTTCCCCAGCGCTGGGCTTGAGGATTCGCAGCACCGCGCGGCCCGTCGTGGTCTTGCCGCAGCCGGATTCGCCGACCAGGCTCAGCGTCTCGCCCGCGCGGATGGCGAAGCTGACCCCATCCACCGCCTTCACATGCCCCACCACCCGGCGCAACACGCCCTTCTGGATGGGGAAATGCACCTTGAGGTCGCGCACGTCGAGCAGGGTGGTGGGTTCGGTCATGCCGCCTGGTCCGAATAGAGCAGGCAGCGCACCTGGTGCCCGTCCGCCAAAGTCGTCAGCTCCGGCTGGATGGTGGCGCAGCGCCCGGCGATGGCCTGTTCGCAGCGCGGCGCGAAGCCACAGCCGGCAGGCCGCGCGAAGGGATGCGGCACGGAGCCGCGGATCACCGCGAGCCGCCGGTTCTCGCCCCGGCTGCCGAGCTTGGGCACCGAGCGCAGCAGCGCCTGCGTGTAGGGATGGCGCGGCGCGTGGAAAATCTCGTCCACCGTGCCGCGCTCCACCACCCGGCCGAGATACATCACCACCACCTCGTCGGCGATTTCCGCGACCACGCCGAGATCGTGGGTGATGAACAGCATGGCCATGCGGTACTCGTCCTGAAGTCCCTTCATCAGGTCGAGGATGTTGGCCTGGGTGGTGACGTCCAGCGCCGTGGTCGGCTCGTCGGCGATCAGCAGCCGCGGCTCGCAGCACAGGGCGAGCGCGATCATCGCGCGCTGGCGCATGCCGCCCGAGAGCTGGAACGGATACAGCGCCAGCCGCCGCTCGGCATCCGGCATGCCCACCCGCCGCAGCGCCTGGATCGCCTTATCGCGCGCCGCGGATTTGGAAAGGTCCTGGTGCAGCAGGATGGTTTCGATGATCTGGTCGCCGATGGAGTGGATCGGCCCCAGCGAGCTCATCGGCTCCTGGAAGATCATGGCGATCTCGCCGCCGCGGATGCGCCGCATCTCCCGCCCCGCCACGGGCAGGGTGGCGATGTCCACCACGCTGCCGTCCTTGCGCCGCCATTCGATCCGCCCGGAGACCACGCGGCCGGGCCGATCGACGATGCGCAGGATGGAGCGCGCGGTGACCGACTTGCCGCAGCCGGACTCGCCCAGCACGCACAGCGTGCGGCCCTGCTCCACGGCGAAGTCCACGCCATCGACCGATTTCACCACCCCTTCGTCGGTGAAGAAATGCGTGCGCAGGTCTGAAACCTTGAGAAGCGGGGCCTCAGGCATAGGGGTCCGCCGCGTCGCGCAGCCCGTCGCCGAGGAAGTTGAGCGCCAGCACCGCCGAGACCACCGCGATGCCCGGCGCGAACAGCAGCCAGGGCGCGGAGGCCACGGCGCGGATGTTCTGCGCCTCCTGCAACAGCACGCCCCAGCTGACGATCGGCGGTTGCAACCCGATGCCGAGGAAGCTCAGCGCGGTCTCCGCCAGGATCATGCCGGGAATGGCCAGCGTGCAGGCGGCGATGATGTGGCTGAGGAAGGAGGGCACCATGTGCTTGTAGATGATGGCGAGGTCCGACAGCCCGTCGAGCTGGGCGGCGGTGACGAAATCCTCGTTGCGCAGCACGAGGAACTTGCCGCGCACCTCGCGCGCCAGGCTGGTCCAGCCGATCAGCGAGATGATCAGCGTGATGATGAAATAGGTGCGCAGCGGCGGCCATTGCGTGGGCACGGCGGCGGCCATGCCCATCCACAGGGGAATGGTGGGAACCGAGCGCACGAACTCGATCAGCCGCTGGATCAGCGTGTCCACCGCGCCCCCGAAATAGCCGGACACGCCGCCCAGCAGCACGCCCAGGCTGAGGCTGATCACCACGCCGACCAGCCCGATGGACAGCGAGATGCGGGTGGAATGGATCACCCGGCTGAGCATGTCGCGCCCCAGCCGGTCCGCCCCCATCAGGAACAGCGGCTGGCCGGGCTGCTCCACCCCCATCAGCCGCGTGCGCATCGGGAACAGGCCCCAGAGCAGGTAGGGGTCGCCCTGCACGAAGAAATGCACGGGAATGCGCACGGCCTCGTCGGTGACGAAGGTGCGGCGCATGGCCACGCGGTCGATCTGCACCTTGTAGCCATTGACGTAGGGGGCGAGCCGTCCGTCCTGGAACAAATGCAGCATCTGCGGCGGGGCGTAGGTGTAGCGGGTGTTCGGCAGATCGACGGGGAAGGGAGCGAAGAACTCCGCGAAGGCACCGACGAAATACATCATGCCCAGCACCACCAGGCTCGCCATCGCCAGGCGGTGCTTGCGGAACTTCCACCAGAACAGCTTCCATTGCCCGGCGACGACGATTCGGGGTTCGTCGCCCGCATCCAGGGTTTCGGCCACGGCGCTCACTGGTAGCGGATCTGCGGATCGACCCAGGCGAGCAGGATGTCCGAGACCAGCGTGCCCACCACGGTGAGCATGCTGACCAGCATGATGATGCTGCCGGCCAGGTACATGTCCTGCACCAGCAGCGCGCGCAGCAGCAGCGGGCCGGTGGTGGGCAGGCTGAGCACGACGGAGACGATGATCTCGCCCGAGACCAGCGTGGGCAGAATCCAGCCCACCGTGCTGAGGAACGGATTGAGCGCCACCCGCACGGGGTATTTCAGCAGCAGCCGGAATTCCGACATGCCCTTGGCCCGCGCCGTGACGACATAGGGTTTGTAGAGCTCGTCGAGCAGGTTGGCGCGCATGATGCGGATCAGCCCGGCCATGCCGGAGGCGCCGATCACCACCACCGGCAGCCAGACATGGGCGGCGAGATCGGCGAATTTGTCGAGCGTCCAGGGCTGGTCGAGATATTCCGGCGAGACCAGCCCGCCCACGCTCTGGCCGAAATAGCGCACGGAGACGTACATCAGCACCAGGGCCAGCAGGAAGTTCGGCGTCGCCAGGCCGAGGAATCCGAAGAACGTCACGACGTAGTCGCCGATCGAGTATTTCCGCACCGCGGAGTAGATGCCGATGGGAAAGGCGAGCACCCAGATGAACAGCAGCGTGGTGAGGGATATGCCGAAGGTCGCCCCCAGCCGCCCCCAGATCAGGCTGGTCACCGGCACGTTGCGTTCGAAGGACAGGCCGAAATCGCCGCGCAGCACGATGCCGCTGATCCAGCGCCAATACTGGATGTAGGCGGCATCGCCCAGCCCGTAGCGCGCGCGCAGCGAGGCGATGGTGCCGCTGTCCGCCGGCGCGCCGTTGGCCGACATCTCCGCGATGACGGTGGTGAGGTAGTCCCCCGGCGGCAGCCGGATGATGATGAAGGCGATCACCGAAATCAGGAAGATCGTCGGCACCATATACAATAGCCGCCGGAGCACGTAGTCGCGCATCTTCGTTTATTTGTCGAAGAACATCTGCACCATCATCGGCGCCGGCCCCCACATCGAGCCGGATTGCGGCAGCGGCTTGGGATAAATGTTCTTAATGTCGTTCTTGACGATGCCGAACTTGTCCGGCCCCTGGACGATGCCGATGACGAAGAACTGGTCGGCCGAGGCATCCAGGAAGGTCTTCATCGCCTTGGTGCGCGCCTCGTCCGTCACCGCCTCGTTCACCTTGTCGTACAGGCCCATCAGGTTCTTCACCTCGGCCGGCGGCTCCTCGCCGGTGGAATGGTCGGCGTACCACTGCGCCCATTTGCGGGCGAAGAAGATCGCCTCGGTCTGGAACGGGAAGTAGCAGCGCGGGTCGGTATAGACGTCGCTCTCCCCGCCCACGCAGTTCCACAGATAGGCTTCCTGCTCGTTGGCCGCCTGCATCGAGGTCAGGCGCGACCAGTCGGTGGTGCGGATCTGGATGTCCAGCCCCACCTGCTTGGCCTGGCGCTGCACCAGCTGCATCACGTCCGGGTATTGCAGCCCGTACACGTCGGCCACCATGAAGATGATGCTGAAGCGCTTGCCATCCGGGCCGAGGCGGAAGCCCTCGGAATCCGTCTTGTCCAGCCCGGCCTTGTCGAGATATTCGCCGGCCTTCTTCAGGTCGCGCTGGCTGTACTGCTTGGCCAGCCGCTCGTTGTACAGCGGGTTGTCCGGCCGCACGGAGACCTGCACCGGGTCGCCCTGGCCGACATAGACGCTGTCGATGATCTCCTGCCGGTCGATGGCGAGCGACACGCCGATGCGGAAATCCTTGTTGCGGAAGATGGCCTGTTTCACCGGGTCGGCGATGTTGAGGTTGAACAGCAGCACCGCGTCGTTGGCCGGGTGGTCCGCCACGTCGAAGAAACGATAATTGCCGCGCTTCTGGTTGTCGAACAGCGTGGACTTGAACGCCACCTGGCCGATATGGCGCAGCTGGTAGTCGATCTCGCCGTTGATCGCCTTCAGCAGCGCGAGCTGCACGTCGTTCACCTGGTCCCAGGTGACGCGGTCGATATAGGGAAGCTGGTTCCCCGCGGGATCGACCTTCCAGTAATACGGATTGCGTTGCGCCACCACGCGCTCCACCGAGCCGTATTTGTTGGTCATCACCCAGGGAAACAGCGT
Organism: uncultured Rhodospirillales bacterium; assembly: GCA_945957135.1. GTDB lineage: Bacteria > Pseudomonadota > Alphaproteobacteria > Acetobacterales > Acetobacteraceae > CAMFLK01. Next base: position 9,251 of record CAMFLK010000014.1, on the reverse strand, counting down.
CGGCAAATCGGTGTTCTGCCAGAACACCGTGAGGTAGTTCGGCGTGATCTTGGAGTTGAACAGCTGCACCCAGTCTTTCGCCGAGGCGTCGGCGGCCAGCATCTTGTCGATGCCGTCCTTGTTGTATTTGACGTGGAACTGCTTGAGGTAATGCTTGGGATAGATCGTCGGCAGCTGGCCGAACCCGTTGGCGAGCTGCTGCAGGAACAGGCCGTAGGGACGGACGAAGCGGAACACCACGGTGGTGTCGTCGATCTTCTCCACCTTCACCGGCTGGCCGCCGGCGGTGAAGATCGAGGGCTTGCTCGGCGTCAGCTGCGGGTTGGAGAAGACGTCCTCGTACCAGAACATGATGTCGTCGGCGTTGAACGGCGCGCCGTCCGACCAGCGCATGCCCGGCCGCAGCTTGAAGGTGAAGGCGGTGGCGTCGGCGTTGACGGTCACGCTCTCGGCCACGTTGGGCTCGGTGGCGGTCCAGTCCGGCGTCCAGCGCATCAGGTTCTCGTTGGCGATGGTGCGGACGAAATTGTAGTTGTCGCCGCCGCCCAGCACGGCCATGCGCCAGGTGCCGCCATACTTGCCCACCCGGTCGAACGGCTTTTCCACATAGGGCTTGGCCGGCAGGCGCTCGGCCACCGGCGGCAGCTTGCCGGATTTCACCAGCTCCTCGAACATCGGCGCCTGCTGATAGGGCTGGGCCAGCGCGGCAGTGGCGAAGGGCAAGGCCACCGTGGCGGCCAGGATGGCGCGGCGAGACATCTTGAGCAGCATGGTTGCCCCCTCCCCAGAGGTGCTTTTTTCGGTGCTGATAACGCTAACGCTGACACCGCCTCGGGAAGGCGTCAATGGATTGACAGGGCCCGCGACTTCCCGGCCATGGTGGGCCGCCATGCCGCCTTCGCACCCCTCCCGCCGCGCCATTCTCTCCGCCGATGATTTCGGCCTGTCGGTGGCGGTGAACGAGGGCATCGAGCGCGCCCATCGCGACGGCGTGCTCGGCGCCGCCAGCCTGATGGTGGCGGGCGCGGCGGCCGCGGACGCGGTGGCACGGGCGAAGCGGCTGCCGGGGCTGCGCGTCGGGCTGCACCTTGTGGTGATCGAGGGACCGTCCGTGCTGGCGCCGGCGGAAATCCCCGATCTGGTGGACGGGCAGAGGATGTTCCCCTCGGGCCAGCGGCGCCTGGGCGTGAACTACTTCTTCCGCCCGCGCATCCGCCGCCAGCTCGCCGCCGAAATCCGCGCCCAGTTCGCCGCCTTCGCCGCCACCGGCCTGGTGCTGGACCATGCCGACGCGCACAAGCACATGCACCTGCATCCCACCGTGGGGCGGCTGCTGGTGGAGACCGGCCGCGAATTCGGCCTGCGCGCCGTGCGCGTGCCGGCCGAACCGCCGGCGGTGATGCGGGACTGCGGTGAGGCGCCCGGTTTCGGCGCCCGTGCCCTGCATGTCTGGACGCGGCTGCTCCGGAACCAGATCCGCCGCGCTGGCATGGCGGCGAACGACGCGGTGTTCGGCCTCGCCTGGACCGGGGCGATGACCGAGGCGCGGATGCTGCGCCTGATTCCCCGCCTGCCGTCCGGCGTCAGCGAACTCTATTTCCACCCCGCCGCCGGCCGCGACGCCACGCTCGATGTGCTGATGCCGGAGTACCGGCATGAGGAGGAGCTGGCCGCCCTGCTCAGCCCCGCCGTCGCCGCCGCGCTGGATGCGGCGGGAATCGCGCGGATCGGCTATGGCGATCTCGCTGCATCAGCCTGAGGGAAACGCCATGCGCTTCGGCCCGCGCATTCCAAGCTTCGAGAAACGCATCGCCGCCCGCACCTCGTGGAAGCGCTATGTGCGGCACTCGCTTGGGCTGAAGGCGCCGCGCGGCCTGGGCTGGCTCACCGACCCACGCCGCGCCGCCTACAACCGCATCTATTCCCGCACAAGCTTCGACATGTTCAAGGCGATCGGCGGCCGCAAGGCCTCCAGCGCCGGCGGGGTGATCGTGATCCTCGCGCTGCTCTGGCTGTTCGGGAAGCTGTTCTAGTGTTTGCAGTGGCCTGCTTGTCCCCGAAATTCGTTGTGAAGGACAACGAATTTCGGGGGCAGGACACTAGGCACCGACCCCGCCCATCGCCTTCAGCGGCGGCTCGGTGCCCTCGGGGATCGGGCTGACATAGGGCGTGCGCGCCGTCCGCTGCTTCAGCTCCGCCTTGGCCTGGGCGATCACCGCCGGGTCCTGCAACGCGGCCACGGCGGTGGCGGCCATCACCTTGGCGGAATGCACCATGCCCTTCTTGGCGCCGGGGCTCTTGCCCTGGGCGGTGAGCTGCCAGGAATGGAACGGCGTGCCCACCGCGCAGGTCGCGCCCTGCAACTGCACCAGCGGCACCACCCAGCTGACATCGCCGAGATCGGTCGAGCCCATCAGCGGAATCCGCGGCACGTCGCGCGGCACGATGATGCTGCACATCGCGGGGTCGCCGGAGGTCTCGTCCTGCGCCAGGCCCACGCGCTGGTAGGTGTAGGCGATGTCCTCCGGGCTCAGCGTGGCCTGGATCTTCCGCGCGAATTCGCGGTCGGCCTCGTCGAACTGGGGCGGGCCGAGATGCTGCATGGCGCCGAACATCGTGCTGGCCAGCGCCTCGTTGTGCAGCAGGTTGGAGACGGCGCTGAGCACCTCGATGCGCACCTTGGTGCCGGTCATCAGCGCGGCGCCGTGGGCGATGTCGTTCACCCGCTCCACCAGCGGCGTCAGCTCCGGCAGGGTCTGGGCACGGATGGAGTAGCGCACGCAGGCCTGCGCCTGCACCACGTTGGGCGCGATGCCGCCGCTGTCGATGATGGCGTAATGGACCCGCGCGGTGCTCGGCATGTGCTCGCGCAGATAGTTCACGCCGACATTCATCAGCTCCACCGCGTCGAGCGCGGAGCGGCCGAGCTGGGGCGAGGCGGCGGCGTGGGAGGCGCGGCCGGTGAAGTGGAAATCGACGCGCATGTTCGCCAGCGAATGCGCCTGCAGCACTTCGGTGAAGCTCTCGGGGTGCCAGGAAATGGCGATGTCCACATCGTCGAACGCGCCGGCCCGCACCATGAACGCCTTGGCGCCGCCGCCCTCCTCGGCCGGGCAGCCGTAGTAGCGCACCCGGCCCTTGATGCCCTCGCGCGCCATCCAGTCCTTCACCGCCGTGGCCGCGAGCATCGCGGCGGAGCCGAGCAGGTTATGGCCGCAGCCATGGCCGTTGCCGTTGGCCTCCAGCGGCCGGTGCTCGGTGGCCCCGGCCTCCTGGCTCAGCCCGGGCAGCGCGTCGTATTCGCCGAGAATGGCGATCACCGGCCCATCCTCGCCGGCCTCGCCGACCATGGCGGTGGGAATGCCGGCGATGCCGGTGGTGACGCGGAAGCCCTGGCGCTCCAGCTCCGCCTGGTGCTCGGCGGCGGAGCGGGTCTCGGTGTAGCAGGTCTCCGGCATGCCCCAGACCCGATCGCTCAGCGCCTCGAATTCCGGGCGGTGCGCATCGACGTCGCGCCAGACTTGTTCGGTGTTGGGGCGTTCGCTCATCGGCCTGTCCTTTCCCGCATACCCCGTGGGAGTAGCGAGGCCGGCAGGGGGAGTCCAGATCAGGGCGCCGGGCTGATCGTGACGGTGCCGGTCGGCCGGTTGTGCAGCACGTCGCGCGGGCCGTCGCCGCGCAGCAAGCCCTTGGGGGCGGGTGGGCCGCGCAGCACGTCGGTCACCTCCGGCGGCGGGCTGCCGCAGGTCGTGCCGGTGGAGGGGATGCCCTGCAGGCCGATGCCGGCGAAACCGGGCTGGCCGGGCAGGGGGGCGAACACGTCAATATCCATCGGCGGGCCGTTCGGCCGGGCCGGGCAGTCCGCCGCCAGGGCGGGGAAGGGCAGCAGCAGGAGGAGCAGGAGGCGACCCATCGCCCCAGGCTAGTCGGCGGGAATGAAGATCAGGTTTCTCCCCAGCGCATCCCGCGCATCACCGGCACGAAGCGGCGGGCGGGCAGCGCCTCCGGCGGCGTGGCCAGCCAGGACTGGAACTGGCGCAGCACCTCGCTCGTGACATGCGCGAGGTCGAGCGCCAGCGCCTCCTCCACCCCGTACCAGCGCAGATCCTCGAGCTCGCCGGACCCGGCCAGCGTGCCGGAAACCGCGCTGTCCGCGACGATCAGGAAGCGTGCGTCGAAGCGCACCGGCGAGGTTTCCGGCGTGATGGCGCGGCAGAGATAGTCGATGCCCGCGAGATGCGGCGGGCGGCCGAGGGTGAGCCCCGTCTCCTCCTCCAGCTCGCGGGCGGCGGCCACCGGCAGGGCGCGGGCCAGCGCGGCCTCGGTGCCCAGCTCCAGCAGCCTTGCGACATGGCCGGCCACGGCGGAGGCCGGTTCGGCGGCATGATCCTCGGGATCGACGGCGCCGCCGGGAAAGACCAGCCGGTTCGGCATGAAGCGGTGGCCGGCGCCGCGCAACCCCATCAGCACCTGGGGCGTGGGGGCGCGGCGCAGCACCAGCAGGCTGGCGGCGGGGCGGGCGGGGGCGGGCGCGTCGTTCATCGCCGCCTACCCTGGTTCGCGCGTCGCCGTCGCACAACTCCCGGCGGCGTTATCGAGTTGGATACGAATGGCATGGCAGCTTGGCCGCGCATCGCGCCCGGACCCACCGGGCATCGGAGACGCAGCATGGCACTGATGACCGTCTTCAACACCGCGGCCGCGGCGAAATCCATCTACAAGAACAACGATTTCGAGAACTTCACCCTGCTCGGCGGCTTCTTCGACCCGAAGAACGACGACCGGCTGGGCTGGGCCAAGGAAGGCGATGCCGGCGGCGGGTCCGGCGGCATCTACAAGTTCAACACCTCGCCCAAGCAGTACATCCTCAGCTTCCGCGGCTCCAAGGGCGGCAAGGACTGGAAGGTGGACGACGTGCAGATCGCCCGCTCGATGACCGTCGATCGGGCCAGCGACTGCATCAAATACGCCCAGCAGCTGAAATGGCAGTATCCCGATTCGTTCATCCTGATCGCCGGCCACTCGCTGGGCGGCTACCTGGCCCAGGTGGTCGGCGTGGAGTGCGACATGGCCTTCATCACCTACAACGCGCCCCCGGCCGGCGACGCGTTCAAGGGGCGGGCGGTGCACAAGTTCAAGAAGGGCGTGAACCTGCGGGTGAACTGGGACCCGGTCAGCCGCGCGCCCGGCCAGCATGTCGGCCCGCTGATCACCATTCCGCATTACGGCATGAACATCTTCAACGCCCATACCGGCGACGCCTTCATGAAATCGGTCGAACGGTCGAGCTGGAAGGACAATCCGGCCATGGCCTTCATCACCCGCCAGAACATGTAGCTTCACGGCCGGCGGCCGGCATGCGAAGCATCCGGCCAGGATGAACGAGTCTCCCGCCCACTTCGCCTCGCTCACGCCGATGATCGCGCCGCGTTCGGTGGCGATCCTCGGCGCGTCCACCGACCCCACGCGCATCGGCGGGCGGCCGATCGCCTATATGAAGCGGCGGGGCTTCGCCGGGCGCATCCTGCCGGTGAATCCGAACCGGGCGGAGGTGCAGGGCCTGCCGGCCTGGCCCAGCGTCGCGGCGCTGCCGGAGGTGCCGGACGTCGCCATCCTCGCCCTCTCCGCCAGCCTGGCCGAGGCGGCGATGGGTGAGCTGGCGGCGTCGGGGGTGAAGACGGTCATCGCCCTCAGCGCCGGTTTCGCCGAGGTGGACGAAGCGGGGGCGGCCGCCCAGGCGCGGCTCGTGGCGATCGCCCGGAAAGCGGGCATGCGGCTGCTCGGCCCGAACTGCCTCGGCCTGTTCAACGACCGCATCGGCTTCTACCCGATGTTCTCCGCCTCGCTGGAGAATGGCTGGCCCGTCCCCGGCCCGATCGGCATCGCCAGCCAGTCCGGCGCCTTCGCCACCCATGTGTTCGGCGCGATGCGCGACCGGGGCATCGGCGCCCAGCTCTGCGTCACCACCGGCAACGAGGCGGAGGTCACCCTGGCCGACGTGATCGGCTGGATGGCCGAGGACCCCGAGACCGAGGTGATCGCCGCCTATGCCGAGGGCATCGCCGACGGGCCGGGCTTCATCGCCGCGCTCGCCGCCGCCCGCGCCGCGCGCAAGCCGGTGGTGATGATGAAGGTCGGCCGCAGCGCGCGGGGCAGCGCGGCCGCCCGATCCCATACCGGCGCCATCGCCGGTGACGATCGGGTGATCGACGCGGTGCTGGCCGAGTTCGGCGCCATCCGTGCCCGCACCACGGAGGAGCTGATCGACATCGCCTATGCCGCCACGCGCCGCATCACCCCCGCCCGCAACACGCTGGGCGTGATCACCATCAGCGGCGGCGCCGGCGTGCTGATCAGCGACGCGGCCGAGGCCGTGGGCCTGGCGATGCCGGACATGCCCGAAGCCGCCCAGGCCGCGCTGAAGGAAGCCGTGCCGTTCTCCGCCCCACGCAACCCGGTGGACTGCACGGCGCAGATCTTCAACGACATCACCCTGGTCGGCCGCTTCGCCGACGCGATGGTGGAGCAGGGCGGCTACGCCTCCATCCTCGCCTTCTTCTCCGGCATGGGCGCCGCGCCCAGCATGGGGCCGGCCGCCCGCGCCCAGCTTCGCGCGGTGCTGGACCGCCATCCCGACCGGCTGATGGCCGTCTCGCTGATCGGCCCGCCCCAGGTGCATCGCGAGTACGAGGCGGACGGGTTCCTGGTGTTCGAGGACCCCACCCGCGCGGTGAATGCCCTGGCCGCCATGGGCCGGCTGGGGGCCGCCTTCGCCGCCCCGCCGCCCGCGCCCCTGCCGCCTTTCCCCACCATCCCCTGGCCGGCCACCAACCCGGACGAGCACCAGGCCAAGCGCCTGCTCGCCGCCGCCGGCATTCCCGCGGTGGAGGAGGCGGCCTGCGCCACGGAGCAGGAAGCGGTGGCGGCGGCCGAGGCGTTCGGCTTCCCCGTGGTGATGAAGCTGCTCTCGCCCGAGCTTGCCCATAAATCGGAAATCGGCGGCGTGCTGCTGAACATCGCCGATGCCGATGCCGTCCGCGCCGGCCACGCCACGCTGATCGCCCGCGGCCGGGCCGCCGGGCTGCGCGAGCCGGGCATCCTCGTTGCCCGCCAGGTCGCGGGGGTGGAATGCATCATGGGCATCCATCGCGACCCCGTCTTCGGCTCCGTCGCCCTGTTCGGCCTGGGCGGCGTGTTCGTCGAAATCCTCGGCGATGTCGCCCTGCGCCGCTGCCCGTTCGGCCCGGCGGAGGCGGAGGCGATGATCCGCTCCATCCGCGCCGCCCCGCTGCTGACCGGCGCCCGCGGCCGCCCGCCCTGCGACATCGCCGCCCTGGCCGCCACCCTCTCGCGCCTCTCCCTGCTGGCCCATGGCGCCGGCCCAAGGCTGCGCTCGATCGACCTCAACCCGGTCTTCGCCCGGCCCGATGGCTGCCTGGTGGCGGACGCCGTGATCGAACTGGACCCCGACGATGCCGGATGACCCGATGCTGCGCCTGGATCGCATCGGCGCCACCGCCCTGCTGACCATCGACCGCCCGGCCCGCCGCAACGCGCTCTCCATGGCGCTGCGCGCGGAATTCGTCGCGGCGCTGGAGCGCGTCGAGGCCGACCGCGCCATCCGCGCGGTGGTGATCACCGGCGCCGGCGGCACCTTCTCGGCCGGCGGCGACATCACCGACATGGACGCCACCGACTTCGCCGCCGGCCGCGAGCGCTTCCGCACCTCGCACCGGCTGGTGCGCATGCTCATCGAAAGCGCGAAGCCGGTCATCGCCGCCGTCGAGGGCTGGGCGGTGGGCGCCGGGTTCGGCGTGGCGCTGTGCTGCGACAGCATCGTCGCGGCGGAGAACGCAAGCTTCATGGCCGGGTTCGGCCGCATCGGGCTGGTCGCCGATTTCGGCCTGCTCCACACGCTGCCCCGGCGCATCGGCGAGGGCCGGGCGCGGCAGATGCTGATCCACAACACCGCCCTCGCCGCGCCGGAAGCCGAGCGCATCGGCCTGGTGGACCGGCTGGCCCCGCCGGGCGGCGCGCTGGCCGTGGCGCTGGACCTGGCGAAGGCGCTGGAACAGGCCGCCCCCCTGCCCATCGCCATGACCAAATCCTTCCTGGCCCAGGGCCTGGCCGATTCGCTGGAATGGGAACGCACGGCGCAGAGCGCGATGTTCCTCACCGCCGACCACGCGGAAGGCAAGGCCGCCTTCCTGGAAAAACGCCCGCCGGTCTTCCACGGCACCTGATCCCACCGGCCACGCTGGCGCGGGGACCGTGACATTCCTATGTTGGTCTCTCGCCCCTGGAGAGTTCGCGCATGCGTCGTCTGGCCGTTCCGGTCGTTCTGCTTCTCGCCGCCCTCACCGGCGGCGCCGGCCCGGCCACCCCCCCGGCGCCCGCCCCCATCCACCTCGCGGCCCACAAGGCGCTGTACACCCTCAGCCTGGAAGCGGCGCGCGGCGACGTGATCGCCGCCAACGGCACCATGGCCTACGAGGTGACGGATGCCTGCGACGCCTGGGCCGTGCGCCAGCGCCTGCAGATGACCATCACCAACCGCGACGGCCAGGACGTGGACATGCTGTCCGACTACACCACCTGGGAAAGCAAGGACGGCACCAAGCTGCGCTTCCGCCTGCGCCAGACCACCGACGACAACGTGACCAGCGACCTCGCCGGCGAAGCGGTGCTGGACCACAGCGGCGGCAGCGGCGAGGTCCACTACACCACGCCGGACGACAGCACCAAGAAACTGCCGGCCGGCACCATGTTCCCCATGGCCCACACCACGGAAATCCTGGTCGCCGCCCGCGCCGGCAAACGCTTCATCACCCTGCCGCTGTTCGACGGCACCGGGGCCGAAGGCGCCCAGGATTCCTCCGTCGCCATCGCCGGCTGGACCCCGCCCGCCGCCAACAAATGGCCGGCCCTGGCCAAACTGCCCAGCGCCGCCGTCCACATCGCCTTCTTCGACCGCGCCACCAAGGAAGCGGAACCGGACTACGAAGTGGGCATGCGCTACTGGGACAACGGCATCGCCGACAACCTCTCGATGGATTTCGGCGACTTCACCATGTCGGGGAAGATCAGCGAACTGACGGTGCCGAAGCCGGGGTGCTGAGGAAAAAGGAAGGAAGCGTCTTCTTTTTCTGAAGAAAAAGAAGCAAAAAGACTTTATTCGTTTTGGTTTGTACATGCGGCGGCGCCTCGGGAACGGGTCCCAAGGGGAAATCAGGTCAATTCGTCTTGGCCGG
>CAMFLK010000013.1 GCA_945957135.1 uncultured Rhodospirillales bacterium | reverse complement strand
AACACGCTTCCTTACCAAGCCCAAATCGGGGGGATTTACGTTTGCCGGCGGGCGTGGCGGTCGATCGCTTCCGCCAGGGCCTCGGTTTGCCGGGCCGCGTCGAATGTCGCGAGGAAGGCGGGGGAGGGGGCGATCGGGCCGGGTGGGGTGGCGAGGAAGGTGGCCAGGGCGGCGTCGAAGCGTTCGGGTGGTTCGGTGGGGGACAGGCACAGATGGGGCACGCCGGATTGGGCGAGCACCGTGCGGGTGACCGAGTCGGGTGGGGTGATCGCCAGAATGGGGCGGCAGGCGCGGATGTATTCGAATATCTTGGCGGGCAGCTGCACCGCGGTTTCGTCGGCGGCGTTGAGTTCCAGCAGCAGCAGGATGTCGGCGGCCAGCGTCGCCGTCAGGGCCTCCTGCCGAGGCGCCATGCGGTCTTCCACTGCCAGCGCGCCGGCCGCTTCCAGCCGCGTGCGGGCATCCGCCACCGGGGCGAGCGCGTCGTTCTTCACCGGGCCGAGCAGGCGCAGGCGGATCGAGTCGGGGACCAGCGTGCCCGCGGCGATCAGCCGGTCCAGCGCGCGGATCACCGGGGCGGGGCTGCGGCCGCCATAGATCACGCCGACATGGGCGATCTCCCGCCGCGCGCGGCCGCAGGGCGGCAGCGGCGCCAGCCCGTCCTCGGGGTCGAACCCGTTCCAGATCACCGTGATCTTGTCGCGCCATCGGGGGTATTGGTCCGCCCATAGCCGCCCCACCGCCTCGGTATTGGCGATGATCAGGTCGGCATGGCGGAAGATCAGCCGTTCCATCACCCGGTCGAGCACCGCGGCCCGCCAGCCGGTGCGCTTGGGGTGGCCGGCCATGATCGGGTCGCGGAAATCGGCGATCCAGGCCAGGCGGTGGCGGCGTTTCAGGGCCAGCGCCGCGAAATGGGTGGCCACCGGCGGATGGGTGGACAGGATCACCGGGCGCTGCCGGCAGAACGGGTCGCCGACGCGGATGGCGTGGGGCGCCCAGTCCAGCCGGTCATCATAGGGCAGGGCGTAGCGGGTGATCAGCCGCAGCGCCCGGCTCGCCCAGCCCGGCCGAGCCCCCGGCGCCGGCACGCGGGCCACCCCATCCGCCGTCGCCCCATCCCCCTGGTTGGCGACCACCTGCACGGCATGGCCGCGCCGCGCGAGATATTTGGCGAAGCGGGCCGGCCGGGCGGCGCCGATCGTGTTCTCCGGCGGGTAGTGGTAGGCGATGAGCAGGACCGGCGCGCGGGGAGCGCCTGCCGCCGGCAACTCAGTTCAGCCGGCGCCGCTCCGTGGGCGTCTCCAGCTCCACCCGGCCGATCCGCGTCTCGATCCGCGCTTGGGGGAGGGCCACCACGTTGTCGGCCGGGAAGGTCGCGGCCGGCGCGAAATGCGGCTGCTGGCGGGTGGGGCGGACCATCGGGGTGGTGGTGCGCAGCAGGGCGGCGACGAAGCTGCGGCCCCACAGCACCGGGGTGCGGTCGGCGATCGCGGCCCACAGGTTGCGCCAGCGTTCGCGCCGCTCGGTGACGTCCATGCGCAGCGCCTGGTTCATCGCCTCGGCCATGGCGTCGGGGTCGTGCGGGTTGACCAGCAGCGCGTCGGTGAGTTGCCGGGCGGCGCCGGCGAAGCGGGAGAGGATCAGCACGCCGGGGTCCTCGGGGTCCTGGGCGGCGACGAATTCCTTGGCCACCAGGTTCATGCCGTCGCGCAGCGGCGTCACCAGCCCGACGCGGGCGAGGCGCATGTAGCCGGCCACGGCGGCGCGGTCTGCGGCGCGGGAGACCACGCGCAGCGGCTGCCAGTCGGGGTCGCCGAGATCGGCATTGAGGCTGCCGGCCTCGGCGTCCAGCGCCGCGCGCAGGGTGCGGTAGCTGTCCACGTCCTTGCGCGAGGTGGCGGCGATCTGGAGCATGGTCACGTGGCGGCGCAGCTCCTCGTGCCTTGTCAGCAGGGTGCGCAGCCCGGCGAGGCGCTGGAGCAGGCCCTTGGTGGGGTCCAGCCGGTCCACGCCGAGGATGAGCTGCTGGCCTTCCAGGCTGCGGCGCAGGCGTTCGCCGCCGGCCGAGAAGATCATGCGCGCGGCGGTGCGGGCGAAGCCGTGCGCCTCGATCTCCACCGGGAAGGCGCCGAGCTTGATGCGCCGGCCGCCGAATTGCAGCGCGTTGGCCGAGAGGCGGGTGGCGCCGGCCAGCTGCTGGGCGGCGGCGGCGAAATTGGCCACGTCGTTGTCGGTCTGGAAGCCGATCAGGTCGGCGGCGAGCATGTCGCGCACCAGGGCGGCGACTTCCGGGGCGGCGGCCAGCACGTCGGGCCCCGCGAAGGGGATGTGCAGGAAGAAGCCGATCGGGTTCTTCACGCCGCGCGCGCGCAGGCAGGCGGCCAGCGGCAGCAGGTGGTAGTCGTGCACCCACACCGCGTCGGTCGGGCGCAGCAGCGGGTGCAGCGAGGCGGCGAAGCGGGCGTTGACCTCGCGATAGACGCGCGCGTCGCGCCGGTCGAACTTCATCATCTCCGGCATGGTGTGCAGCAGCGGCCAGAGAACACCGTTCGAGAAGTTGTTGTAATACCTGTCGTGTTCGTCCTGGGTCAGATCGATCGTGGCATAATCGACGCCGGCCGCGCTCTCCACCTGGGCGAGCGCCGCGCCCGGCCCTTCGGCCACCTTGCCGCTCCAGCCGAACCACAGCCCGCCGCGCTTCTCCATCAGCCCGTCGAGCGCAACCGCAAGCCCGCCGGCGGACTGCCCGGCGGAGGGCAGCGGCACGCGGTTGGACACGACGACGAGGCGGTTCATGGGACCTCCGGAATAGCCACGCGACTTGAAACGGGCGGAGCTTGCACGGAAGTCGTGGCGAGATAACGGCAGAATGAGGCGCTTATGAAAAAACTTTGCCGCCGGATCATATGACGGGACGGCGACAGGGTATGGCGCGGCGGGCTTATCGGTGGAATGCTCGCCGCCCATGGAAAAGACCCTCGCTGACACATTGACCGGGTGGCGCCGGCACCTGCACGCGAACCCCGAATTGTCGCTGCAGGAGACCAGGACCGCGGCTTTCGTCTGTGAACGGCTGCGTGAACTCGGGGTTCCCTTCACCGCCGGGGTGGGCGGCAACGGGGTGGTGGCCACCATCAGCCGCGGCCAGTCCAATCGCAGCGTGGGGCTGCGCGCGGACATGGACGCGCTGCCGATCCTGGAGACCACCGGCCTGCCCTATGCCTCCGCCACGCCCGGGGTGATGCATGCCTGCGGGCATGACGGCCACACCACCAGCCTGCTCGGCGCCGCCGCGCTGCTGATGGCCGACACGAGCTGGACCGGCACGGTGCAGCTGGTGTTCCAGCCGGCCGAGGAGGGCGGCGGCGGCGCGAAGTCGATGATCGGCGACGGGCTGTTCCAGCGCTTTCCGATGGAGCGGGTGTTCTCCTTCCACAACTGGCCGGGGCTCGAGGCCGGCACGGTGATGGTGCATGACGGGCCGGTGATGGCGGCGGGCGGGCGGATCGAGATCGTCATGAAGGGCCTGTCCGGCCATGCCGCGCTGCCGCACCTGACGCGCGACCCGATGGTGGCGGCCGGGCATGTGCTGGTGGCGCTGCAATCCATCGTGGCCCGCAACGTCGATCCGCTGGACGCCGCGGTGGTGACCATCGGGGCCATCGAGGGCGGGCACGCGGCCAACCAGATTCCTTCCACGGTGACCATGCGCGGCACCTGCCGCAGCTACCGCACGGAGGTGCGCGACCTGGTGGACGAGGCGTTGCGCCGGGTGGCCGACGGCGTGGCCGCCACCTTCGGCATGCAGGCGGAGGTGACCATCCAGCACGGCATCGGCCCCACGGTGAACACCAGGCCGGAGGCCGACATGGTCGCCGAGGCCTGTACCGGGGCGGGGCTGGCGGTGCGGCGGGACATGCGCCCGGCGATGACCGGCGAGGATTTCTCCTGGTTCCTGCACGAGAAGCCCGGCGCCTTCGTGTGGATCGGCAACGGCCCGGCGGGCGAGGGCCAGGATCTGCACAACGACCGCTACGACTTCAACGACGCCATCCTGCCGGCGGCGGCGACCTATTTCGCGAGCGTCGCGCGGCGGGCGCTGAAGGCCTGATCGCGCCGCGCCTTCCGCGAGGGGGGCGCTGTGCTCGGGGTCGTCCGGGGCATGCCGCGCGCGCGGGCCTACGGCTGCAACAGCATCATCGCCCGCAGCAGCGGGTCCGGCGAGATGCGCATCACCCCGTGGAAGGGCGTGTCCATCTCCAGGATCAGGAACATCGCCCCGGCCACCGAGGCGGCGCACAGCAGCAGGGCGACCACCGACACCGCGTTGGTCGGCGCGAACAGGCCGAAACTCGCGAACAGCAGGGCGAGCCAGACGATCAGCACCACCAGGAAGGGCATCGGCACCGAGCCCTCCACCTGCTCCAGCAGCAGGAAATGCCCGCGCGACAGGCTTTCCAGATCGTCCAGCGCCTTGGTCTTCAGCCAGCGCTGCGCGTCATTGGCCGGCTCCAGCGCCGTGAGAAGCTGGAAGATCATGCGGAACGGCACGCCGGCGGCCCGGTTGCCGATCTTGGCCGCGGCATCGCCGGGGTTCAGCCAGATCGCGCGGTAGCTGTTCTCCACGGTCTCGCGCAGCTTGGCGCGGATCGCCGCGGTCGATGGGCCATACAGCTCCAGCTCCCGGTCCAGTTGCAGGACGCCGGCGGACAGGTCCTTGAACTGCGTGGACTTGGCGTCCCACGACACCCGCGCGCTGGACAGCAGCAGGCCGACCACCAGGGCGGACATGGTGGCGATCAGCCCCATGGAGATGCGCACGACGTCCTTGGTCTCGCTGCTCAGATGGGTCTCCGGCAGGCGGGTGCGCAGCCGCATGCCCAGCAGCCCGCCCAGGAACAGGGCCAGCAGCGTGGCGGCGGCGACGATTTCGGCGGTCATGGCCTCGGTGCTCGGCATGGCGAATCGGCTTCTCCCGGGCGGAGAATCCCAGGCCCGGCCACTGGGATCAACGGTTGAGGTGGCGGCCGACGAACTGGCGGCAGCGTTCGGTGAGCGGGTCGCCGAACACCTGGGCGGGCGGACCCTCCTCCTCGATGCGGCCATCGGCGAGGAACACGGCGCGGGTGGAGACCTCGGCGGCGAAGCCCATCTCATGCGTCACGATCAGCATGGTGCGGCCCTCGGCGGCCAGGGCGCGCATCACCCTGAGCACCTCGCCGACCAGTTCGGGGTCCAGCGCGGAGGTCGGCTCGTCGAACAGCAGCGCCTTGGGGCGCATGGCGAGCGCCCGGGCGATGGCGGCGCGCTGCTGCTGGCCGCCGGAGAGATGGGCGGGGTAGGCGTCCAGCTTCTCGCCGAGCCCCACCTTCTCCAGGATGTCCCGCGCCTCGGCCACGCATTCGGCGCGCGGGCGCTTCTGCACGTGGACGGGCGCCTCGATGACGTTCTGCAGCACCGTCATGTGCGCCCAGAGGTTGAAGGTCTGGAACACGAAGCCGAGCTCGCCGCGGATGCGGTTGACCTGGGCGGCGTCGGCGGGTTCGCGCCTTCCGTGGCGCTCGCGCATGCGGATGGTCTCGCCGGCGATCGCCACCTCGCCGCCATCGGGCACTTCCAGCATGGGGATGCAGCGCAGCAGGGTGGACTTGCCGGAGCCGCTGGCGCCGATGATGGAAATCACCTCGCCCTCGCGCGCGGCCAGCGACACGCCCTTCAGCACCTCGTTGCGCCCGAAGCTCTTGCGCAGGTCGGTGACGGCGACGGCGAGGTTCATGTGGAAACGGGCCGCAGATGCGGGGTGATCCGGTATTCCACCGCCGCCACCGCGCGGGTGATGAGGAAGTTGATCACCAGGTAGATGCTCCCGGCGCACAGGAAGACCTCCAGCGCGCGATAGGTTTCGGAAATGATGGCGTAGGAGATGCCGCTGACTTCCATCAGCGTGACGATGCTGGCGAGCGAGGTGGATTTCACCATGATCACCATCTCGTTGCCGTAGGCGGGCAGGGCCTGGCGCAGGGCGAGCGGCAGGATGATGCGGCGATACATCAGCAGCTTCGACATGCCCGCCGCCCGCGCCGCCTCGATGGCGCCGGCCGGAACGGATTGCAGGCCGCCGCGCACGATCTCCGAACCATACGCCGCGGTGTTGAGCGACAGCGCGAGGATGGCGCACCAGTAGGGCTGGCGCAGAAACGGCCACAGGATGCTCTCGCGCACGAAGGCGAACTGGCCGAGGCCGTAATAGATCAGGAAGATCTGCAGCAGCAGCGGCGTGCCGCGCAGGCAGAACACGTAGAAGCGCACGAAATATTCGCCGGGCCGCGACACCGCGCGCAGCACGGCGAGCAGGATGGCCAGCGCCGCGCCGATCGCGACGGATATGGCGGTGAGCTGCAGCGTGAGCGGCACGCCCGCCAGCAGCTTCATCATGGTGTCGCCGAGGAAATCGAAATCCATCAGGCGGCCCGCCGTTCGGGCACCAGCGTCCAGCCCTCCGCCCAGCGGAAGAGCTGGCCGGAGACGGTGGTGAGTGCCAGGTAGAGCAGGAAGCCGGTGACGTAGAAATCGAAGGGCTGGTGGGTGGAGCCGGCGCCGATATGGATCTGGCGCATGATCTCCGCGAGGCCGGTGACGGAGATGAGGGCGGATTCCTTCAGCACCTGCTGCCAGACATTGCCCATGCCCGGCAGGCCGAAGCGCAGCACGCGCGGCCCGATGATCCGCCGCAGCATCAGCAGCCGCCCCATGCCCACGGCGCGCGCCGCCTCGATCTCGCCCTTGGGGATGGCGAGGAAGGCGCCGCGCAGCACCTCCGTCTGGTAGGCGCCGGAGACCACGCCGACCGCGAGCACGCCGACCATGAACCCGTTCAGCCCCCAGAAGCCGCTGGCGCCGAACATCTGGCCCAGCTTGGTCATCACCGTGCTGCCGCCGAAATAGAACAGGTAGATCACCAGCAGGTCGGGCACGCCGCGGATGATGGTGGTGTAGGCGTCGGTCACGCCATGCGCGGCGCGGCTGGCGGAGAGCTTGCCCCAGGCGCCGAGCGTGCCGAACACCAGGCCGGCGAGATAGGCGCAGGCGGAGACGGAAATGGTCAGGAAGGTCGCGCGGGCGAGCTGCCAGCCCCAGCCGGTCGGCCCGAAGCCGATCAGCGTGACGTAGTCGATCAGCAGGTCCACCCGCGCGCGCCTCGGCGGATCAGGACGCGGGCGAGATGTCCGTCTTGAACCATTTGATCGACAGCGCCTTCACCGTTCCGTCCTTGATGGCGGCGTCGATGGCGGCGTCGAACATCTCCTTGAGGTCGGTGTCGGACTTGCGCAGGCCGATGCCGGTGCCCTTGCCGAGCAGGCCGCCGGTGATCAGCGGGCCCTCGGTCTTCATCACCTCGCCGCCCTTCTTCTCGATCGTGCCGCGCAGCTGGGCGGAGGAGGCGAGCAGGGCGTCCACCCGCCCGGCCTGGAGGTCGAGGTCGTGCTCCTCGGTGGTGGGGTAGGTGCGCAGCTCGACCACGCCCTTGAAATAGGTGTTGAGCAGGTCGGCCTGGATGGTGGAGACCTGGGCGGCGACGATCTTGCCCCTCAGCACCGGGGTGAGGGCGGCGACCATCGCGTCCACCTGCGCCTTGTCGTCGAGCGAGACGCGCGCGTCGTTCATCGGCATCGTGGCCAGCGGGCCGTTCTTCAGCACGCCGAAGGTGGTGGGCGCCTGGGAGTAGTTGCGGGTGAAGGCGATCACCTCCATGCGCTTCGGCGTGATGCTCATGCCGGACATGATGGCGTCGTATTTGCCGGCGGTGAGGCCGGGGATGATGCCGTTCCAGTCCTGCGCGATGAACTCGCAGGTGACCTTGGCGCGCTCGCAGAGGTTCTTCGCCAGGTCGATCTCGAAGCCGATCAGCGTGCCGTCCGGGGCGTGCATGTTGTAGGGCGCGTAGGCGCCTTCGGTGGCGATGACCACCTTCTTCCATTCCTTGGCCTGAACCAGGCCGGGTGCCAAGGCGAGCACGGCGCACGCCGCGAGGGTGCGGGCGAGACGGATCATGTGAAACTCCCTGAACGCTATTACGTCGCGGCGAACGCTAGGCGATTGTCACGCGGTTGCAAATATACGAAGCCCCGCCGCTCCCGAGGGAGGGGCGGGGCTCCGCGCAGGCGGACTCCTCGGTCAGACCGAGTAGTACATCTCGAACTCGACCGGGTGCGGGGTGTGCTCGAAGCGGTACACCTCGCTCCACTTCAGCTCGATATAGCTCTCGATCTGGTCCTTGCTGAACACGTCGCCGGCCAGCAGGAAGTCGTGGTCGGCGGCGAGCGCCCCCAGCGCCTCGCGCAGCGAGCCGCAGACGGTGGGGATGTCCTTCAGCTCCTCCGGCGGCAGGTCGTAGAGGTCCTTGTCCATCGGGTCGCCGGGATGGATCTTGTTCTTGATGCCGTCGAGCCCGGCCATGGCCAGCGCGGAATAGGCCAGGTACGGGTTGGCCGACGGATCGGGGAAGCGCACTTCCACACGCTTGGCCTTCGGGCTGGTCGTGTAGGGGATGCGGCAGGAGGCGGAGCGGTTGCGCGCCGAGTAGGCCAGCAGCACCGGCGCCTCGAAGCCGGGGATCAGGCGCTTGTAGCTGTTGGTGCTGGGGTTGGTGAAGGCGTTCAGCGCCTTGGCGTGCTTGATGATGCCGCCGATGAAATACAGGCACATCTCCGACAGGTCGGCATAGCCGTTGCCGGCGAACAGCGGCTTGCCCGCCTTCCAGATGGACATGTGGGTGTGCATGCCGGTGCCGTTGTCGCCATAGATCGGCTTGGGCATGAAGGTGGCGGTCTTGCCGTAGCTGTGGGCCACGTTGTGGACGCAGTATTTGTAGATCTGCATCTGGTCGGCCATGGTCACCAGCGGCCCGAAGCGGGTGCCCAGCTCGTGCTGGGACTGCGCCACCTCGTGGTGGTGCTTCTCGATCGGCAGGCCCATCTCGCCCATGGTGGAGAGCATCTCGGCGCGCAGGTCGCTCTCGCTGTCCACCGGCGGCACGGGGAAGTAGCCGCCCTTGACCACCGGGCGGTGGCCCATGTTGCCTTCCGGATAGTCCTTCAGGTTGGAGCCGGGGCCTTCGATGCTGTCGATCTGGTAGGTGCCGAAATTGCCGCCGGTGCCGAAACGCACGCTGTCGAAGATGAAGAACTCGGCTTCCGCGCCGACCAGCAGCGTGTCGCCGATGCCGGTGGATTTCAGGTAGGATTCCACTTTCTTGGCGGTGCTGCGCGGGTCACGGTTGTAGCCCTGGCCGGTGGACGGCTCATAGATGTCGCAGAACAGCACCAGCGACGGCTTGGCCGAGAACGGGTCCATCACCGCGGTTTCCGCGTCGGGCATCAGGATCATGTCGGACTCGTTGATCGCCTTCCAGCCGGCGATGGACGAGCCGTCGAACATGATCCCGTCGCGGAACGCGTCCTCGCCGATGGTGGAGATGTGCTGGGCGGTGTGCTGCCACTTGCCGCGCGGATCGGTGAAGCGCAGATCGACATACTCGACCCCGTTCTCCTTCATCATGTCGAGCACTTTCTCGACTGCGCCGCTCCCCGCGCTCGTGCCGGCCTTTTTCGCCATCGTCCTCGGTTTCCCTCGTCAGCTCGCGCAGAAGCGCGATGAACCGGAACCGCCCCGCGCGGCCCCGTGATAACTCTCGGCGGTCAGATCGCGTCCTGGCCGCGCTCGCCGGTGCGGATGCGCACCACCTCCTCGACGGTCGAGACGAAGATCTTGCCGTCGCCGATGCGCCCGGTACGGGCCGCGGTGACGATCGCCTCCACGGCGCGTTCCACCACGTCCTCCTCGCACACGACCTCGATCTTCACCTTGGGCAGGAAGTCCACCACGTATTCGGCGCCGCGATAGAGCTCGGTATGGCCCTTCTGGCGGCCGAACCCCTTGGCTTCCACCACCGTGATGCCCTGCAGCCCGACCTCGTGCAACGCCTCCTTCACCTCGTCCAGCTTGAACGGCTTGATGACCGCCTCGATCTTCTTCATCCGTGCCTGAACCCGGGGTCGGCCCCGGTCCCTCCCATGTCTGACATCACGCCCCCAGGGAGCGGTAACGCAGGGTTGCATGATGCGTGCCAGCGGGCAATGCGGCGCGCGGGGCGCGGGCGGGCGCGTTGTGCCCGTAACGAAGGCATCTCCGCACGCCCGCGCTTTGGGCGCGCGATGCCTGTTTTGGCGGCAGCCAGGGCGGGGAAAGGCAGTGCGAGGCGAAGCAGGGGGCACGGGGCAGGGGTGCGGCACCGTCTGTTGAAGGGAAGGGGGCATCCGCTTCATAATTTCCGTTTCTGTCCGCCCGCTGGAGACGCCCCGTGAAACCCGCCAACGCCCATCTCGCTGCCCTCGGCACGACCGTGTTCACCGTCATGTCGGCGCTGGCCACCCAGCACGGCTCCATCAATCTCGGCCAGGGCTTTCCGGACACCGACGGGCCACAGGACGTGGTGCGCGCCGCGGCGGATGCGTTGCTGGACGGGCGCAACCAGTATCCGCCCATGGCCGGGGTGCCCGAGCTGCGCCAGGCGGTGGCCGCCACCAACGCCCGCTTCTACGGTCTGGACGTCGATCCCGCCACCGAGGTCATCGTCACCTCCGGCGCCACCGAGGCGATCACCGCCTGCCTGATGGCGCTGCTCAACCCCGGCGACGAGGTGGTGCTGATCGAGCCGCTCTACGACACCTACCTGCCGGTGGTGCGCCTGCTCGGCGCCGTGCCGCGTCTCGTGCGCCTGACGCCGCCGAAATGGGAGCTGCCGCGCGCCGAGTTGGCCGCCGCCTTCGGGCCGAAGACCAAGGCGATCCTGCTCAACACGCCGATGAACCCCACCAGCAAGGTGTTCACCGCCGCCGAACTCGCCTTCATCGCCGAGCTGCTGCAGAAGCACGACGCCTACGCGGTGTGCGACGAGGTGTATGAGCACCTCACCTTCGACGGCTGGCGCCACATTCCGCTGATGACCCTGCCGGGCATGCGCGAGCGCTGCCTGCGCATCGGCAGCGCCGGCAAGACGTTCTCGCTCACCGGCTGGAAGATCGGTTACATCACCGCCTGCGCGCCGCTCGCCACGCTGGCGATGAAGGCGCACCAGAACCTCACCTTCACCACGCCCCCCAACCTCCAGCGCGCCGTGGCCGTGGGCCTGGCCAAGGACGACGCCTATTTCGCCAAGCTCGCCGGCGACCTCCAGGCGCGGCGCGACCTGCTGGCCGAGGGGCTGGCGCGCATCGGCTTCGGCGTGCTGCCGGTGCAGGGCAGCTACTTCGTCACCGCCGATTTCGCCGCTCTCGGCTTCGCCGGCGACGACGTGGCCTTCTGCCGCCACATCACCGAACAGGCCGGGGTGACCGCCATTCCCGTCAGCGCCTTCTACGAGGGCGACGCGCCCAGCCATTTCGCCCGCTTCGCCTTCTGCAAGCGGCCGGAGGTGCTGACCGAGGCGGTGGACCGGCTCGCCAGGCACTTCGGCGGCGCATTGACGGCGACCGCGCGTTCGGCCTAAACGGCGCGCCACTGGAATCGCGGGAGCCTTTCCCGATGGCGGACGTAGCTCAGCTGGTAGAGCGCCAGGTTGTGGTCTTGGATGTCGCGGGTTCGAGCCCCGTCGTTCGCCCCAGTTCCCCCTTCTGATATGCATACCGTCGCCATCGCCGGCTTGGGCGCCATCGGCATGCACCTTGCCCGGGCGCTGGATGCCGGAGTGGACGGGCTGCGTCTTGTCGCCGTCGCCGCCGGCGATCCGGCCAAGGCGCGCGACCGCGTCGCCGGCTTCGCCACTCCGCCTTCGGTCGTGTCCGTCGCCGAACTGGCCCAGGCCGACATCGTGGTGGAGGCCGCCCCCGCCGCCGCCTTCGAATCGATCGCGGCCCCGGCCATCGCCGCCGGGCGGATTTTCGTGCCCAGCTCCGTCGGCGCCCTGCTGCCGCGCATGCATCTGGTGGAAGCCGCCCGGGCCAGTGGCGCGCGCATCATCGTGCCCACCGGCGCGCTGCTGGGGCTCGACGCGGTGCGCGCCTGCGCGGAGGGAAGGGTGGACTCCGTCACCATCGAGACGCGCAAGCCGCCCGGCGGGCTCGTGGGCGCGCCCTATCTCGTTCAGAACGGCATCGACGTGCTCGCGGTGCGCGAACCCACCTGCATCTTCGAGGGCAATGCGCTCGACGCCGCCGCGGGCTTCCCCGCCAACGTGAACGTCGCCGCCGCCCTGGCGCTGGCCGGCATCGGCCCCATCCGCACCCAGGTGCGCATCTGGGCCGACCCCGGCGTGGACCGCAACATCCACACCATCCGTGTCGAGGCAGAGGCGGCGCGGCTGACCATGACCGTGGAGAATGTGCCGAGCGCGGCCAACCCGCGCACCGGCCGGCTCACCCCGCTTTCCGTGCTCGCCTGCCTGCGCGGGCTGGTGGCGACGCTGAAGGTCGGCAGCTGATTTCGATCGGCCTTGCGCGCCGGTTTGGCCGCCGGCGCGCCGAACGACGAAGCAACGCCGTTCGCGACAAGAACTGTTACATCGCCGAGCGAGACGAGCAGCCTGTGGTTGCATTATCCATGCGTGCATACACGCGCATGGACGGTTGCCGGCGGCATGGAGTTCAACGGGTCCCTGGACAGATGCAGCGCGTCCATGGTCGCCGGCTGGGCGGTGTTTCCCGCCGCGCCTGAACGCCGGGCGGAGCTCGACATCTTCTGCGGCGAGCAATTCCTGCGTCACGTCGTCGCCGACCGGTTCCGCGGCGATCTGCGCGAGGCCGGCCGCGGCGACGGGCATTGCGCCTTCCACGCCGCCCTGCCGGAAGGGCTGACCGAGCGCGACGTCGCCGCGCTGCGCCTGGAAGTGCAGGGCACCGGCTACGTGTTCCGCGCCGGCACCCGCCAGCCGCTGAGCCGCGTCACCCCCACCGACCTCTACGCCGACCCGCGGCCGGCGCCGCGCCGGCGTTTCCGCCGGTGCATCCTGCATATCGGCACGGAGAAGACCGGCACCACCAGCCTGCAGGCCTTCCTGGCCCTCAACCGGGACCGGCTCGCCGGGCAGGGCGTGTTCGTGCCGCTGACCCTGGCGCCCCTTGCCGGGCAGGGGCAGCTCAACCACAGCCGTCTCGCGGTGGCGGCGATGGACGATCGGCGGTTTCGCGACGATCTGCGGCAGGAGGCGGGCATCCACGATCTCGACCGGCTGCTGGCCTATCGTCGCGCGACCTTCCGTGCCTTCGCCGAGGAGGTGGCGGCGGCACCGCGATGCTGCGACACGCTGCTGATCTCCACCGAGCACGGCCACAGCCGGTTGGACACGGATGCGTCCGTGGCGCACGCCAAGGCGTTCCTCGATCCGTTCTGCGAGTCGTACCAGGTCGTCTGCTACCTGCGGCCGCAGAGCGAGATGGCCATCAGCCTGTACGGCATGTTCGTGCTGGACGGCGTCACCGATATCGAGAAGCTGCCGCCCGTGCCCCCACCGGCGGACTATACGAGACACGTCTTCGCCAAGCCCGGCTATTTCGACTACGCGACGCTGCTCGATCGCTGGGCGCGCGTGTTCGGCGAGGCGGCGATGGCGCCGCGCATATTTGAGCGACGGACGCTGGCGGAAGGCAACGTCATCGACGACGCGATGCGGCATCTGGGCCTGGACGCCGCGGAATTCGCGCGTCCGGCGACGCAGAACAACAATGTCTCGGAATTCGCCCAGCGCTTCCTGCTGCGCTTCTACGGCGCCCTCGGCCGGGCCAGCGTGTCCGCCGAGACCCGCGCCCGGCTGGGCCGCTTCCTGCGCGAGCGCTTCCCCGGCCAGGGCGTGGCGCCGTCGCGCCACCAGGTCGAGGCGTTCATGGCGCAGTTCGCCGAGATCAACGAGGCGGTGCGCGCCCGCTGGTTCCCCGCGAGCCCCGCGCTGTTCGGCGACACCGGCTGGAAATATCCCAGGGAAGCACCGGACGCGACGATGTCGGAGGAGGAGATTTTCCGCTTCATCCCCGAGTTCATCGCCCATTATCGCGATGGGCCGCCGGAGGGCCTGCCCGCCGGCCAGGGGTGAGCCTGCCGGCCTAGTCCAGGAAGGAAGCTGTTTCCACCAGGAAATCCGCGAGCCGGTCGTGGTGCACCCAATGGCCGGCGCGCGCGTAGGACGACACGCGCGCGTTGCGGAAATACGCCGCACGCCCGTCCTCGTTCGGGTCGGTCGCCCAGCTTTCCTGGCCGCAGACCAGCAGCACGGGGCAGGTGATGGCCGCCCACAAGGCGTGCAGGTCGGCCTGCGGCATATCCTCGGGCGGGCGGGCGCGCACGTAGTTGTCGAATTTCCAGCCGTAGCTGCCGTCCTCGTTGCGGTTCACCCCGTGCCAGGTGAGGTGGGCGGCCTGCTCCGCCGAGAGATGCGTGTTCTGCGCCCGCATGCGTGCCACCGCCTCCTCCAGGGTCGCGTAGTGGCGGGGTTGGCGGGCGGCGAGGGCGCGTTTCTGGGCGATCCAGTCGCGCAGCCGCGTGGCCGTGCCCTTGGCCGCGCGTTCGGCCAGGATGGCGGGGGAGGGGCCCAGCCCCTCGATCGCCACCAGCCGCCGCACCGAATCGGGGTAGAGCCCGGCATAGCGCAGGCAGATATTGCCGCCGAGCGAGTGGCCGATCAGGTTGACCGGGCCTTCCACCTGCTGATGGATGAGCTGGGCGAGGTCGGCGACGAACCCGGCCATCGGGTAGTGCCCGTCGCTGGTCCATTCGCTGTCGCCATGGCCGCGCAGATCCGGCGCGATCACGTGCCAGTCCCTGCACAGCTCCTGGGCAACCCAGTCCCAGTTGCGGCAATGGTCGAGCCCGCCATGCACCAGCACCAGCGGCGGGGCGTCCGGGTTGCCCCAATCCATGTAGTGCAGCCGCAGCCGCTGGGAGACGAAGCTGCGCGAACTCGGGCCTTCCATCGGGCCATCGCAGCATCGCCGCGCGGGAATCGCAATCCCGCCATCTTGCCGCATGCGAAAGGGCGTGCATGCTGCACCGCAGGGAATGGCATGGGGCGTGCTTGAACCGGCAAAGCCGGCCGGCGCCCGGAAGAGGGAGACTTATCGATGAATCGTCGTACGCTGATGCTGTCCGCCGGCGCGCTCGCCCTGTCCGCCCGTGCCGCGCGGGCGGCGGAGGAGGTGGTGATCGGCCTCGTCTATCCGCTGACCGGCAACGGCGCGCAGGTCGGGCTGGACGCCAAGGTGGCCTATGAGCTGGCCGCCGACCTCATCAACGGCGCCGCCCCGCCCATCGACACGCTGATGGCCAAGGGGGGCGGGCTGGACAGGCTGGGCGGGGCCAAGGTGAAGCTGGTCTTCGCCGACAGCCAGAACGACCCGCAGAAGGCGCGTGCCGAGGCGGAGCGGCTGATCACCCAGGAGAAGACCGTCGCGATCATCGGCAGCTACACCTCCGCCACCGCGGCGACGATCAGCCAGGTGACCGAGCGCTATGAGATCCCCTATATCTCCGCCGACAATTCCTCGCCGAGCCTGACCCAGCGCGGGCTGAAATGGTTCTTCCGCCCCGGCCCGCACGACGAGATGTTCACCAAGGCGATGTTCGATTTCTACAAGGACATCGCGGCCAAGACCGGGCGTCCGGTGAAATCCGTCTCGCTGTTCTACGAAAACTCGATCTTCGGCACCGACAGCGCCGGCGTGCAGCGCCGCATGGCGCAGGAGGCGGGGATCGCGGTGGCGGCGGACATCAAATACGTCGCCAACTCGCCCTCGCTGTCCACCGAGGCGCAAAAGCTGAAATCGGCCAATGGCGACGTGCTGATGCCCTCGTCCTACACCTCGGACGCCATCCTGATCATGCGGGCGATGAACGAGATCGGCTACCGGCCCAAGGCGGTGATGGCCCAGGCTGCGGGTTTCCAGGAACCCGCCTTCGTCTCCGGCGCTGGCGCGCTGGCCGAGGGGGTGATGAGCCGCAGCAGCTTCGCGCCGGACGCGGTGAAGCTGCGCCCGGCCATCCCCGCGGTGAACGCCGCCTACAAGGCGCGCAACAACAAGGACATGAACGACAACACGTCCCGCCAGTTCACCGCGCTGATGTTCCTGGCGGATGCCATCAACCGCGCAGGCAGCATCAAGAACACGGCGTTGCAGGCGGCGCTGAAGGCCAGCGACGTGCCGGGCGCGAGCCTGATCATGCCGTGGAAGGGCATCAAGTTCGACGAGAACGGGCAGAACACCCTGTCCAACCCGGTGATCGTGCAGCTCGGCGGCGGCACCTGGCACACCGTGTGGCCGTTCGACCTCGCGGCGACCGAGGCGGTGTGGAACGTGGGCACGTAGTTGACGGCCGACGTACTCGCGCAGGTCCTGGTCGGGGGCCTGCTGATGGGGCTGATCTACGCACTGGTCGCGGCCGGGCTCAGCCTCATCTTCGGCCTGATGGACGTGGTGAACTTCGCCCATGGCGAGCTGCTGATGCTCGCCATGTTCGCCGTGTTCGTGCTGCGCGGGGTCAGCGGCGCCGACCCGCTGCTGCTGATGCCTGTGGTGGCGCTGCTGCTGTTCGGCGCGGGGATGGCGATCTATCGCGGGCTGATCGCGCGGGCGCTGTCGGTGCAGTTCAACCGCGGCATGGTGCAGATCTTCGTCACCTTCGGCCTCGCGATCTTCCTGCGCGGGGCCGCGCAATTCGCCTTCGGCGGCGAGTTCAAGAGCGTGACGGGGCACTGGCTGGCGGATCGCTCGGTGAACCTCGCCGGCGTGTTCCTGCCGTTGCCGCAACTCGCCGCCGGCGTGGTGTGCCTGCTGGCCTTCGCCGCCCTGCTCGCCGTCTCCCGCACCGAGTTCGGCCGGGCGCTGGAGGCCACGCGCGAGGATCGCGAGGCGGTGGCACTGATCGGCATCGACCGTGACCGCATCTTCGCGCTCGGCTGGGCGCTGGGCTGCGCCACGGTGGGCATCGCCGGCGCGATGCTGGCGGGGTTCTATTACGTCAACCCCAATGTCGGCACCTCCTTCGCGCTGATCGCCTATGTCACCGTCGCCCTCGGCGGCTTCGGCAGCATGCTCGGCGCGCTGGTGGCGGGCATCCTGATCGGCGAGGTGGAAGCGGTGACGGCGGCGCTGTTCGAGCCGGCCTGGAAGCAGATCGGCGTGTTCGGCATCTATCTCGTGGTGCTGATGGTCCGCCCGCGCGGCCTGTTCGGGAAATTGTAGTGGAGAACGGCATCCTTGCGCGCCGGCGGCGCGAGCTGATCACCGGGGCGGTCGTTCTCGCGGCGCTGGCGGTGCTGCCGCTGCCGATCGCCGATGTGTACACGCGCAACCTCATCATCATCACCCTGCTGTTCGCCGGGCTGGCCCAGGCCTGGAACATCCTCGGCGGCTATTGCGGGCAGATTTCGCTGGGCCATGCGCTGTATTTCGGCGCCGGCGCCTATGTGGCGACGCTGCTGTTCGTCAATGCCGGGTTTCCGCCGCTGATCGGCATGTTCGTGGGCGGCGCGGTGGGTGGGCTGCTGGCCCTGCTGGTGGGCTGGCCGTGCTTCCGCCTGTCCGGCCATTACTACGCCATCGCCACCGTGGTGGTCGGGGAGATCGGCTACCTGCTGTTCCTCAACTGGGATTATGTCGGAGGCGCCACGGGCGTGTATGTGCCGTTCAAGGGCGATTCCTGGCTGGCGTTGCAGTTCAAGACCCAGAAGCTGCCCTACCATTACGTGACGCTCGCCTTCGCCGCCGCCGCCTGGTTCGCGGCCTGGCTGATCGAGGGCTCGCGCTGGGGCTTCGCCTGGCGGGCGGTGCGCGACGACGTGGTGGCCGCGCGCTCGCTGGGGGTGCGGGTGTTCGCCAGCAAGATGGCGGCCGCCGCCATCAGCGGCTTCTTCACCGGGCTGGGTGGCGCGATCTTCGCCCAGTATGTCGGCTATATCGACCCCGAAAGCGTGCTGGGCGGGCAGTTCTCCATCCTCATCGCGCTGCCGGCGGTGCTCGGCGGCGTGGGCACGCTGTGGGGGCCGGTGGTCGGTGCCGCGGTGCTGATGCCGGTCAGCGAACTCAGCCGCTCCTATCTCGGGGGCTCCGGGCGGGGATTCGACCTGATGCTGTATGGCGCGTTGATCGTCGTGGTCGCGCTGGCCCGGCCGCAGGGGCTGGTGAGCCTGCTGGGCCGGCGCAGGGAGCGGGCCCGTGCTGCTTGAGGTGCGCGGTCTCAGCAAGTCCTTCGGCGGCGTGGCGGCCAATGTCGATATCTCCTTCGTCGTGGAGCAGGGTGAGATTCTCGGCCTGATCGGGCCGAATGGGGCGGGCAAGACCTCGCTGTTCAACTCCATTTCCGGCGAGGTGACGCCGGACGCGGGGGAGATCCTGCTGGATGGGCGGCGCATCTCCGGCCTCGGCCCGGTGGCCTGTGCCGAGGCCGGCATCGCCCGTACGTTCCAGGTGGTGCGCAGCTTCGATTCCATGACGGTGCTGGAGAACGTGATGGTGGGCGCCTTCGCCCGCCACCGCACCAGCCGCGCGGCCATGGCGGCGGCGGGGGACGTGCTGGAGTTCTGCGGCCTGGCCCCGCGCGCCGGCCGGCCGGCCTGGTCGCTGTCGCCGCCCGAGAAGCGGCGGCTGGAAGTGGCCCGGGCGCTCGCCACCCAGCCGCGCCTGCTGCTGCTCGACGAGATGCTCACCGGGCTGACGCCGACCGAGGCGCAATCGGGCGTGCAACTGATCCGCGACGTGCGGGCGCGGGGCGTGACGGTGATCATGGTGGAGCATGTGATGGAGGTGGTGCTGCCGCTGGTCGGCCGCGCCGTGGTGCTCAATCTCGGCCGGGTGCTGACCATCGGCCGGCCCGAGGAGATCGTGAAGAATCCCGAGGTGATCCGCGCCTATCTGGGCGACCGCTATGTTGCGCATTGAGGGTCTCTCCGCCGCCTATCGCGGGCTGAAGGCGTTGCAGGGCGTGTCGATGGAGGTGCGCAAGGGCGAGATCGTCGCCGTGGTCGGCGCCAACGGCGCGGGCAAATCGACGCTGCTGAAATCCATCGCCGGCCAGGTGGCGACGGAGGGCGAGATCGTCTTCGATGGCGCCTCACTGCGCCGCGTGGCCGCGCACGACATCGCCCGGCGCGGCGTGTGCCTGGTGCCGGAGGGGCGTCGGCTGTTCCCGCGCCTGTCGGTGGAGGACAATCTGCGCCTGGGCGCCTATGCCCGGCGCGGCGAGGCCAACCGCTTCAAGCCGCTCGATTTCGTCTTCACCCTGTTTCCGCGCCTGAAGGAGCGGCTGGGCCAGCGGGCGGAGACGCTGTCGGGCGGCGAGCAGCAGATGCTGGCGATCGGCCGCGCGCTGATGACCCAGCCGCGCCTGCTGATGCTGGACGAGCCGAGCCAGGGCATCATGCCCCGGCTGGTGGATGACATCCTCGCCGCCATCACCCGCATCCGCGACACCGGGGTGACCGTGCTGCTGGTGGAGCAGCGGCTTGCCGAGGCGCTGGAGATATCCGACCGTGCCTATGTGTTGCAGACCGGCCGCGTGGTGATGTCCGGCGCCGCCGCCGACATCGCCGCGGACAGCGCGGTGCGGCAGGCCTATCTGGGATTGTGAAAGGATCGAGCATGGCAAAGGGATTTTCACGCCGCGGCATGGCGGCGATCGGCGCACTCGCCACACCGGCGCTGTTCATCGGCCGAGCGGAGGCGCAGGGCGCCGAGAGCACGTTCGAGCGGGTCAGCCGCACCAAGGTGATCCGCGTCGCGGCCCTGCCGGGCGAACTGCCCTTCTTCCGCAAGGACATCGCCACCGGCGAATGGTCCGGCGCCTGCATCGACATGGCGACGGATATCGCCAAGGTGTGGGAGGCCAAGCTGGAATATGTCGAGTCCACCTACGGCAATTCGGTGCTCGACCTTCAGTCCAACAAGGTGGACATCGCCTTCGCGCTGAATCCCACGCCGACGCGGGCGCTGTCGATCCGCTTTACCGATCCGGTGATCATCCACCCGTTCGGCGCGCTGGCCCGCAAGGGATTCGAGCCGAAGACCTGGGGCGACATCAACAAGCCCGAGGTGCGGGTGGTGGTGGATATCGGCTCGTTGCAGGAAACCGCCGCGCGGCGCTTCGCGCCCAAATCCACTATCACCGCCTTCAAGACGCGCGACGAGGCGCTGCTGGCCATGCAGGGCGGACGGGCGGATGTGGACATTCTCGCCGCCCTGCTCGGCATCACCGCGCTGGCCAAGAACCCCGCTTTGGGCACCTACCGCGTGCTGGGCGAGCCGACCGTGGCCCTGCCGAGCTGCATCGGCGTGCGGCGCGAGACGGACACCCGCTTCGTGGAGGTGGTGAATGCCTGGATCGCCATGAACCGCGGCACCGGGCAGATTCGCGAATGGATGGTCAACGGCATCAAGATGACCGGCGCGAAGCCCGAGGACATTCCCGACAATCTCCAGTTCTGATCGATGGGATATGAGTGGAGCTTCGCCACGCTGTGGCGCTACCGGACGCTGTTCGTCACCGGTGTCGAAGTCACGCTCGCCTATACGTTCGGCACCATCCTGCTGGGGCTGATCGTCGGCCTGCTCATCGGGCTCGCCCGCCTGTCGCGCTCGCGCCTGGTGAACTGGCCGCTGATCGGCTTCATCGAGATTTTCCGCTGCACGCCGCTGCTGGTGCAGATCGTGTGGTTCTACTACGCGCTGCCGGTGATCCTGAACGTGCAGATCCCGGCGGTGGTCGCGGCGACGGCGGTGCTGTCGCTCTATACCGGCGCGTTCTACGCGGAGATTTTCCGCGGCGGCATCATCTCCATCGAGCGCGGGCAGTGGGACGCGGCGCGCGCGCTGGGGCTGCGGCGCTGGCCGATGATGCGGCTGGTGGTGCTGCCCCAGGCCATGCGGCGCATGGTGCCGCCCTTCATGAACCAGTCGATCATCCAGCTGAAGAACACCTCGCTGGTCTCCACCATCGCGGTGCCGGACCTGCTGTACCAGGGCCAGCTGATCACGGCGGACACGTATCGGCCGCTGGAGGTGTACACCGTGGTGGCTGTCGTCTATTTCGCGCTGCTGTTCCCGACCACGCTGTTGGCCCAACTCTACGAGAAGCGGCTGGCGGCCGGGTAGGTCAGGCGGGGATGGACTGGGCGAACAGCTCCGTTCCCGCATCGGAGATGAAGCGGAAGGCGAACTGATCGGCGGAGAGGTCCACGGCCATGAAGCCATGGCTGTCGTCGCTGAACTGGCCGGGTTTGGCCGCCTTCACCCGCTCGGTCTGCGAGCCGGCGCCGTTGGTGACGAAGTGGATGCCGCCCTTCTCCAGATATTGGAGATTGTGGACATGGCCGTTGATGTAGATCTTCACGCCATGCTTCCGAAGCAGCGGCTCGACCTGGGCGATCAGCTCCGGCTGGTCGTGCTTGCCGCCGCTGACCGTGAACAGCGGGTGGTGGCCGATGACGATCTTCCATTTCGCGTTGGACTCGCCGAGCGCCCGGTCGAGCCAGGCGAGCTGCGCGGCGGTGTCCTGCCCGGTGATGTCCACCTTGGTGCCGCGATACATCGACAGGAAGGGCGAGGTGTCCAGGCAGAAGACATCGACCGTCGTGCCGTCGGGCAGGCGCTGGCTGGTCTGGAAATACCGCGCGGGCATGCGCCAGCGCGGCGAGGTCTTTCCGTAGTCCAGCTGCGCCGCGACGCTGCCGCGGTAGTCGTGGTTGCCGAGCAGCACGTGCCAGGGGGTCTGCAAGGAGGGCGCGCTGTAGATGGCCTCGAACGATTCCGCCCATTGCTTGTCGTCCACGCCGCGCACGCCGTTCTCGTAGAAATTGTCGCCGACCGAGACGACGAAGCGGCTGCCGATATCCTCGGCCGTGCGGCCCATCTGCGCCCCCACCTCGCGTTGCTTGTCCGCCCCCTCACGCCCCCAATCGCCCACCAGCAGGAAGGGCAGGGTGG
This sequence comes from uncultured Rhodospirillales bacterium, assembly GCA_945957135.1. GTDB lineage: Bacteria > Pseudomonadota > Alphaproteobacteria > Acetobacterales > Acetobacteraceae > CAMFLK01. The sequence goes on along the minus strand of CAMFLK010000013.1, from coordinate 10,948 downwards.
GGGATTTCGCCTGCGCCGGCGCCAGCGGCAGCAGGCTGCCACCGGCCGCGAGCAGGAAGCCGCGGCGTGAGATGCGTTGGGCGGCCATGCGGCGCTCCTGCCCGGCGCGGGCTCAGGTGACCAGATTGGCGTCGATATAGTCGAAATTGATGTCCTCGCCCATGCCCGGCTTGTCGGAGAGATGGACGAAGCCCTCCGCGTCCATGGCATCCGGCGGGCTGTTCAGGTATTCGGGCACGATGTCGTAGTCCAGATGCGGGTGCAGCAGGCCGCGCTCGTACCAATGGCCGTTGCGCTGCACCGCGCAGAGCGTGAGGTTGGCGGCGCCATGGCCGTGAACCTCGCAGTCCATGCCGAAGGATTCCGCGAGGTGGATGGTCTTCAGGCTGGGCGTGATGCCGCCCACGTCGTGCACGCCCACCCGGCTGATGTCGCAGGCGCCGGCCTTGATCCATTCCGCGCGGGTGTGGAACTTGCCGTCCGCGGTTTCCGGACCGATGACGGGAATGTCGAGATTGGCGGCGAGCCAGGCGTAGGAGCTCATCGAGGCTTCGTTCATCGGCTCCTCGTACCAGGCATAGTTCAGCTTCTGCAGCTCGCGGCCGAGCCACAGCGCCTCGCTGCGGCTGTAGCCATGATAGGCGTCGAGCATCAGCGGCACGTCCGGCCCCACCGCCTCGCGCACCGCGGCACAGGCGCGCACGTCCATGCGCGGGTCCGGCGCCCAGGAGACGGGCTTCATCCAGGTGTGCAGCTTGATCGCCTTGTAGCCGCGCTTGATCAGCCATTCGGCGAAGCGGCCGTAATCCTCCGGGGTGGCGAGGCCGCCGGCGATCTCGTCGCCGCACATCGTGCTGCCATAGGCCGGCACCTTGTCGCGATAGGCGCCGATGAGCTTGTAAACGGGCACGCCGAGCTTGCGGCCGGCGAGGTCCCACAGCGCGAGATCGACGATGGCCAGCGTGCGGTCCGTGAGCTGGGCACCGCTGCCGCGCTGCCAATGGGCGAGGCCCTGCCACAGCTTCTCGCGGTCGAACGGGTGCTGGCCGAGCAGGACCACCTCGACGAAGTCCTTGATCAGCGAGGGGCGCACCGCCTCGGTCGGCGCGAAGCAGTGGCCCGCGCTGCCGTCGTCGCAGATCACGCTCAGCAGCGCCTGGCGCACCCGGCGCGGCGGGCCGGGATGGGAATGGCCGTCGCTGTCCTTCATCTGGCGGCTGGTATGGGTGAACACCCGCACCTTGATTTCGGTGATCTTCATGGCCGACTTCCCCCGCTTGCGCGTCCGATGTGATCGCTCCCATCATCGGAGGACGCCAGGGGCGAACGGTCAAGACAGGAGGACGCGATGCACGTCGGCACGCAGATCAACCCACGCGACGACGACGACTACCGCATGTGGGCGCAGCTGGGCGTGACCCATGTCTGCGTCGATCCGCCGGGCAACCCGCATCACTGGACGCTGGAGCAGCTGATCCGCCACCGCGAGCACATCGAATCCTTCGGCCTGTCGCTCGACATGGTGCAGATCCCCATGTCCTCCCGCCCGATCGAGGAGCAGCACAGCCCGCACATCCTGATGGGAAAGAGCCCGGAGCGGGACCGCGAGATCGACAGTATCTGCGCGCTGATCGAGCGGCTGGCCAAGGCGGGGATTCCCGCCGCGAAATACAACATGAACATCATCGGCATCCCCCGCACGGAGACCGAGCTGGGCCGCGGCGGCTCGCGCAACTCCACCTTCCGCTGGGCCAAGGCCGACCCCGACGCGCCGCCCACCATCGCCGGCGTGGTGAGCGAGGCGGAGAACTGGGAGCGGATCGACTATTTCCTCGCCCGCGTGGTACCGGTGGCCACCGCGAACAAGGTGCGGCTGGCCTGCCACCCGCACGACCCCTACACGCCGCCCGGCTATCGCGGGGTGACGCGGGTGCTGGGCACGGTGGACGGGCTGAAGCGCTTCGTGCAGATGCACGAGAGCCCCTATCACGGGCTGAATTTCTGCCAGGGCACGGTGGGCGAGATGCTGGACGACCCGGCCGGCGAGATCTTCGACATCATCCGCTGGTTCGGCACGCGCGGGAAGCTGTTCAACGTGCATTTCCGCAACATCATCGGCCGCAAGCTGGACTTCATGGAATCCTTCCCCGATGACGGGGTGATGGACATGGCCCGCTCGCTGGAGGTGTACCACGAGGTCGGCTACCCCTACATGATCATGCCCGACCATGTGCCGACGATCGACGGGCGCGACCCCAGCGGCACCGCCTTCGCCTTCTGCTACGGCTACATCATCGGCGCGCTGAACGCGCTGCGCATCAAGCCGGTGGCGGAGAAACCGGCCGGGTGATACTGCTTGACCGGCTGCGCGAAATCTGCGCTATAGCGTCGATGATTGCGTTACCATAAGCGGTCGCGGAAGGCCGTCGGCAAGGCGAAAACGGGGAGGGCGGAATGTTCAAATGGGTGGTGGCCGCGGCCTTCGCGGTGGCGGGCGGCGCGGCCTATGCGGCCGACTACAAGGAGGCGCCGCAGCTTTCGGCGCTGGTCGGCCAGGGCAAGCTGCCGCCGCTGGCGCAGCGCCTGCCGGACCAGCCGGAAGTGGTGAAGCCGGTGCAGAGCGTGGGCCGCTACGGCGGCACGCTGCGCTCCGCGGTGCGCGGGGATTCCGACCATAACGGCATCCTCCGCCTGGTCGGCAACATGGGGCTGACGCGGTGGGACATGACCTTCTCGAAGGCCATTCCCAACCTGGCCGAAAGCTGGACTGTGAATGACGACGCCACCGAATACACCTTCAAGCTGCGCAAGGGCGCCAAATGGTCGGACGGCGCGCCGTTCACCGCCGACGACATCACCTTCGTGGTGAACGAGCTGTTCCCCAACAAGGAATTCTTCGATTCGCCGCCTTCGCAATACGTCGTCGGCGGCAAGGTGCTGCGCGCCGAGAAGATCGACGACAGCACGGTGAAGCTGATTTCCGCCGCCCCCAACCTGCGCCTGCCGGAGCTGCTGGCCACGCCGCTGGGGCAGCACCCCACGCTGTATGCCAAGCACTACTGCAAGCAGTTCATGCCCAACTACAACCCGGACGTGGCGAAGCTGCTCGCCGAGAGCAAGCAGACCAGCTGGGCCACGCTGTTCCGCCAGAAATGCGGCGACATCGAAATCCCCGCACGCTGGGGCAATCCGGACAAGCCGGTGATGGACCCGTGGGTGATCCAGACCCCCTATACCGGCGGCGCCAGCCAGGTGGTGCTGCGGCGCAACCCGTATTTCTGGCAGGTGGACACCGCCGGCAACCAGCTTCCCTATATCGACACGCTGAACCTCAAGGTGATCAGCGACATCCAGGCGATCGTGCTCGCCTCGATGGGCGGGCAGCTCGACCTGATGGTGCGGCACATCAACACCATCAACAACAAGCCGGTGCTGGCCCAGCATGCCGCCGAGGGCGGCTACGTGCTGCAGGAAATGCCGCCGGCCGACAGCTCGGCCATGGCGCTGTGGTTCAACCAGTCCGCCAAGAACCCGAAAACCCGCGAATGGCTGCGCAACCGCGACCTTCGCCGCGCGTTGTCGCTCGCGACCGATCGTGACGAGATCAACGAAATCGTCTTCCTCGGGCAGGGCAAGCCCTGGCAGGTCGGCCCGCTGCCGGCGGATCGCTTCTACAACGAGAAGCTCGGCACGCAGTACACCCAGCACGACGTGGCCCAGGCCAACAAGATTCTCGACGGGCTGGGCCTGGACAAGCGCGACGGCAAGGGCTTCCGCCTGACTCCCTCCGGCGAGAAGCTGTTCCTGCAGATCGACGCGATGGTGGTGGACACCGCCGCCATCGACACGGCCGAGCTGATCAAGAAGCAATGGGCCCAGGTCGGCATCGATGTCGGCATCAACACCATGGAACGCTCGCTGTACTACGAGCGCGCGCAGAACGCCGATTACGACATCGGCACCTACGCCGTGCCTGGCGGCCTGCAGCCGATGCTCGATCCGCGCGCGCTGATCGCCACCCACACGCTGGACAGCCGGCAGAGCATCCCCTGGGTGAAATGGTACTCCACCGGCGGCAAGTCGGGCGAGGAGCCGAGCGACAGCATGAAGAAGCGCATGGCGCTGTGGGACCAGGTGAAGCAGGCCCACACCCAGGCGGACGCCGATCGCGAGTTCCGCCAGATCCTCGACCTCGCGGCCGATGGGTTCGAGGTGATGGGGACGGTGCAGGCCGTGACCACCTTCGGCATCCGCAGCAAGAAGCTGATGAACGTGCCGGACAAGATCCCGCTGGCCTGGGACTACCCGACCCCGGCGCCGACGCTGCTCCAGCAATACTACTTCGCGCCCTAGCCGCATGGGGAGGTTCATCGTGCGGCGGCTGGCGGGGATGATACCGTTCATCTTCCTCGTCTCGATCACCGTGTTCGCATTGATCAAGCTGCCGCCCGGTGACTTCGTGCAGAACTACGCGGCCGCCCTGGCCGCGGCCGGCGAGACCGTGGACGACGCGATGATGGCCAGCATGCGCCAGCGCTACGGTCTCGATCAGCCGATCTGGATTCAGTACTGGGACTGGATCAGCGGCGTGGTGGTCGGCGATTTCGGCTACTCCTTCCAGTGGCAGCAGCCGGTGGTGAACCTGATCGGCGAGCGCATGGGGCTCACCTTCGTGCTCTCCGCCTCCACCCTGCTGTTCACCTGGGCGGTGGCGCTGCCCATCGGCGTCTATTCCGCCGTGCGGCGCTACTCGATCGGCGACTACATCTTCACCTTCATCGGCTTCGTCGGCCTCGCCGTGCCGGGGTTCCTGATGGGGCTGGTGCTGATGTATGTCGGCGTCTCCGTCTTCCACGCCGATGTCGGCGGCCTGTTCTCGCCGCCCTTCGTCGATGCGCCGTGGAGCTGGGCGCGGGTGGTCGATCTGGCCAAGCATCTGTGGATTCCCATGGTGATCCTCGGCACCGGGGGGGCCGCGAGCCTGATCCGCATCATGCGCGCCAACCTGCTGGACCAGCTGCACCAGCCCTATGTCGATACCGCCCGGGCCAAGGGGCTGAGCGAGTTCACCCTGCTGGTGCGCTACCCCATCCGCATCGCGCTCAACCCGTTCGTCAGCACCATCGGCTGGGTGCTGCCGAACCTGGTGTCCGGCTCCGTCATCATTTCCATCGTGCTGAACCTGCCCACCGCCGGCCCCGTGCTGCTCCAGGCGCTGCTCGGACAGGACCAGTATCTCGCCGGAGCCTTCCTGTTGCTGATGTGCACGCTGACGGTGATCGGTACGCTGGTCTCCGACATTCTCCTCGCCCTGCTCGATCCGCGGATCCGCTTCCAATGAGCGCCACGCTGACCCATGGCGGGCTCGAGACCGCGTCCCAGGCCAAGCTCACCTGGCTGCGATTCCGCAGGCACAAGCTGGCGATGTTCGGGCTGGTGGTGATGGTGCTGCTCTACACCATCGCCCTGTTCGCGGAGTTCATCGCCCCCTTCAACCCCGACCGCAGCAACGCGCGGCTGGTGTTCCACCCCCCGCAGGCTATCCATTTCATCGACGATTCCGACGGCGGCTGGGCGCTGCGTCCCTACGTCAACGCCTTCCGCCTGGCGCGCGACCCGGTGACGCTGGAGCCGCGCTTCGTGCCGGACGCCAGCCGCCGCATCTACCTGCACTGGTTCGTGCGCGGCGACGGCTACGACATGTGGACCTTCATCCCCGGCAATTTGCACCTGTTCGGCCCGGAGAACCCGCGCGACATGGTGTTCCTGCTGGGGGCCGACCGGCAGGGCAGGGACGTGCTGAGCCGCATCATCCACGGCGCCCGCGCCTCGCTGTCCATCGGCCTCGTCGGCGTCACCGTCAGCCTCATGCTCGGCATCACCTTCGGCGGCCTCTCGGGCTATTACGGCGGGCGGATCGACTGGTTCGTGCAGCGGGTGATCGAGTTCATCATCTCCTTGCCCACCATTCCCATCTGGCTCGCCCTCGCCGCCGCCCTGCCGAAGGACTGGCCGCCGATGGCCATCTATTTCACCATCACCGTCATCATCTCGCTGATCGGCTGGACCGAGCTGGCGCGGGTGGTGCGCGGGCGATTCCTCCAGCTGCGGTCGGACAGCTTCGTCACCTCCGCCTGGCTCGACGGCTGCTCGCAGAAGCGCATCATCTTCCGCCACATGCTGCCCTCGCTGACCAGCCACATCATCGCCTCCGTCACGCTGGCCATTCCCATGATGATCCTGGCGGAGACCTCGCTGTCCTTTCTCGGCCTCGGCCTGCAACCGCCGGCGATCAGCTGGGGCGCGCTGCTGAAGGAGGCGCAGAACGTGCAGTCCATCGCCTCCGCCCCCTGGCTGCTGCTGCCCGGCGCGGCGGTGGCGATCACCGTGCTGGCTTTGAACTTCCTCGGCGACGGGCTGCGCGACGCGGCCGACCCCCATGCCCACTGAACCGATCCTCGACGTGCGCAACCTGCGCACCTGGTTCCCCGTGGGGCGGGAGACGGTGAAGGCCGTCGATGACGTCAGCTTCACCCTCGCACCCGGCCGCACCCTGTGCATCGTGGGCGAGAGCGGCAGCGGCAAGAGCATCACCGCCCGCTCCATCCTGCAGATCGTCGGCACGCCCGGCCGCATCGTCGGCGGCGAAATCCTCTACCGGCCCGACCCGTCGGCCCAGGCCGTGGACATCGCCAAGCTGCCGCCGCGCGGTGCCAGGATGCGCGCCCTGCGCGGGCGCGACATCGCCATGATCTTCCAGGAGCCGATGACCTCGCTCAGCCCCATCCACAAGATCGGCTGGCAGATCGCCGAGGGGCTGGTGGCGCATGGGCTGGCCGACCGTCGCGCCGCCCGGGCGCGGGCGGTGGAGCTGCTGCGCCAGGTGGAAATCCCCTCGCCGGAAATCGCCGTCGATCGCTTCCCCTTCGAGTTCAGCGGCGGCATGCGCCAGCGCGCCATGATCGCCATGGCGCTCGCCTGCCACCCCAAGGTGCTGATCGCTGACGAGCCGACCACGGCGCTCGACGTCACCACCCAGGCGGAAATCCTGCGCCTGATCAAGAAACTTCAGGACGAGGCCGGCTTGGCCGTGCTGTTCATCACCCACGACATGGGCGTGGTGGCGCAGATCGCCGACGACGTGCTGGTGATGTACCATGGCGCGGTGGTGGAGCACGCGCCGGTGCAGACGCTGTTCGCCAGGCCCGAGCATCCCTACACGGTGAAGCTGCTGGACGCGGCGAAGAAGCTTGGCATGGCCGCCCCGCCGGCGCGCCCCTCCGTGCCCGCCGGCGCGCCGGTGCTGGAAGTGCGCGACCTGACCATGACCTACCCCGCCCAGGCCTCGCTGTTCCGCCCGCCCAAGCCGCCCACCCATGCCGTGCGCGGCGTCAGCTTCGACCTGTACGAGGGCGAGAATCTCGGCATCGTCGGCGAGAGCGGCTCGGGCAAGACCACCATCGGCTCCTGCCTCATCCGCATCCTGCAACCCACCGGCGGCTCCGTGCGCTACCGCATGCGTGACGGCGCCACGCGCGACCTGGTGCAGCTCGATCGCGACGGGCTGCGGCCGGTGCATCGCGAAATCCGCATGGTGTTCCAGGACCCGTTCGCCTCGCTCAACCCACGCATGACGGTGGAGCAGTGCATCGGCGAGCCGCTGCTGGTGAACGGGCTGCTCAGCGGCAAGGCCCTGTCGCAGCGGGTGCGCGAACTGCTGGTGCGCGTCGGGCTGCCGGCCGATTGCGGCAGCCGCTACCCCCACGCCTTCAGCGGCGGCCAGCGCCAGCGCATCGTCATCGCCCGCGCGCTGGCGCTCGACCCGCGGCTGATCATCGCCGACGAAGCCACCTCGGCGCTGGACGTGACGCTGCGCGGCCAGATCCTCGACCTGCTGCTGGAGCTTCAGCCCAAGCTCGGCCTCAGCTTCATCTTCATCAGCCACGATCTCGGGGTGATCCGCTATTTCTGCAACCGCATCGCGGTGATGCATCGTGGCGAGATCGTGGAGATCGGCGCGGCCGACGACATCTGCGCCCGCCCGCAAATGCCCTACACCCAGCGCCTGCTGGCCGCGGTGCCGGAGGCCGACCCCGCCCACCGCTCCCTGGTCGCGGAGGCCGCCCCATGAAGATCACCGGCCTGCGCAGCTTCATGCAGCGTGTGGGCGACCGGCCGCGCCTCTTGGTGCGCATCGACACGGATGAGGGCATCAGCGGCTGGGGCGAGGCCTACAACCACGGCCCGGACTGGGCGCTGGTGCCGCTGCTGGACTACCTCTACCCGCAGATCGAGGGCATCGACCCGCGCCGGGTGGAGTTCATCTACCAGAAGCTGCTGCAATCCAGCCGCTTCCCGCCCGGCGCCATCGGGCTGGCCGCCATCACCGCCATCGAGCACGCGCTGTGGGACATTTCCGGCAAGGCCGCCGGCCTGCCCGTGTACATGCTGCTGGGCGGCAACGTGCGCGACAAGGTGGGCGTGTATTGCGGCGTGTACACCGCGCCCGACCCGCGCGAGTGCCTGGAGCGCACCCAGGCACTGAACGCCCGCTACGGCTTCACCGCCTTCAAGCTGAGCCCCTACCGGCGCGACCTGCATGCCGGGCGCTGGGGCAATCTCTGCGCCGCCGCGGGCGAGTATTTCGGCCAGCTGCGCGCGATCAGCCCGTCGGACTGGGAATTCGCCTTCGACGCGCACGCCAAGATCTTCGAGCCCTACCAGGCCATCCAGCTCGGCAACGCCCTCGCCCCGCACGACCCGCTGTTCTTCGAGGAGCCGATCCGCCCCGAGCACATCCCCGCCTGGGGCCGCCTGCGCAGCCAGCTGAAGGCGCCGCTGGCCACCGGGGAGTGCCTGTATTCCCGCTTCGAATTCCTCGCCCTGCTCGCCGCCGGCGGGGCCGACATCATCCAGCCGGATATCTGCGTGGTCGGCGGCCTGGCGGAAATGCGCCGCATCGCCGCCCTGGCCGAGGCGCATTACGTGACCGTGGCGCCGCACAACCCGATGGGCCCGCTGGCCACCGCCGTGAACCTGCATTTCTCCGCCGCCCAGCCCAACTTCAAGATCCTGGAATACAAGCTGCCGGAAGAATGCAGCTGGGCCGCCGATCCCTATTTCCCCGAAGGCGGCTATCTGCAACTGCGCCCGGACCGCCCCGGCTGGGGCATCGAGATCGACGCCAAGGCGCTGGAAACCGACGACTACATCCACTGGGAACGCAAGCTGCCCCGCCGCCCGGACGGCTCCACCGGCTATACCTGAACGGCCGCCCTGCACTGGCCAAAGGGGGCTAGCCCCCCGGCGGCGGAGATTGTATGGAACGCGCCACCTGCCTCGTCCCGTTCGTCTAGAGGCCTAGGACACCGCCCTTTCACGGCGGTAACAGGGGTTCGAATCCCCTACGGGACGCCATTTCGCAACAGAACTGTGAATGTGGTTGGTCGCACGCGCACGGCGGTCGCGAGTGCGTGCTGCGGATTGGTGTTCGATCCGATGATGCGGTCCTCGCCGTTCGCGCCCTCGCCGATAGCTGCCGTCAGCGATTCGCATTTGCTGGCGGGCGAATGCAGCAAACTTCCGCGCCATTGCTGACCTGAAAGTCTGATAGCCGTAGCTTTCGAGCGTGGCGGGCACTCGCCCCGCATAGCCCTGGCCTTGATCGCGGATCGATTTGACGGCGGGCCTGCGGTCCTTGAGCGCTGTGCCGCGCGGATGGTCGGCCTTCCATCTTGCCGCGTGTCCCTGCGCCGATCTGCGTTTCTGTATTTACTATTTCAATTAGATAAATTAGTAATTAGGATCATCAGATAGCCGTCGGAAGGCTCGTGAATGGAGGCTGCAATGCAGTACCGGCAAATTGAGATCGACGTGGAGGTCAATCGCTGGCTCGAAGGCAAGCGCATCTCATTCGATCAGACATATAACGACATCCTGCGGGCGGAGGCAGGCTTGCCATCGCACTCACCGCGACTAGCGACAGCGAGCAACTCGTCGTCGAATGACGATTCAGGTAGCGGCTGGACCGCAAAGGGAGCGACATTGCCGGCAGGAACGCGGTTGCGGATGTCGTACAATGGCAAGGCCTTCAACGGCACGATCGAGAGCGGAAGTTGGCTCGTAAACGGAGCGCGCTATAGCAGCCCATCGGCGGCGGCAAGCGCGCTGGCTGGCGTATCGCTCAATGGCTGGAACTATTGGGAAGCGCAGCTACCAGGCGCAGACAGATGGCGATCGATCTCGAAATTTCGCTCAGAGGTGGCGCGGCGTAGGCGCAAGTAGGCCCTTATTTCGGCCGGGAAGGAGGGGGCGCGACGATGGATGGGGATGTGCAGGGGTTCGGGCAAACAGCAACAAGTCTGGCGCGCAATCCTCTCGGTATCATCGCTCTGTTCATCGTCCTCGTTTACGGATTCGCCGCGCTCGTCACGGGGTTTTCAGGCTCATTCACCCCCGCTGAGCGGGTGCCGCTCGTATATTTTTTAGTGATCTTTCCTGTGCTTGTTTTGTTGGTCTTCGCTTGGCTTGTGAGCAATCACACGGGAAAGCTGTTCGCGCCGGCAGATTTCAAGGACGAACAACACTATGTTGACATGGTACGCATGCAACTCTCCGCGGCAGCATCGCTTGCGGTGGCGACCACGAAGACACTGGAGCCTCGTTCACAGGAAGACATACAGGACATTGTGGACGTGGTTCAGAAGGCTGCATCTTCTGGCTATACGGAAGGTGATGGTTGGCGGAGTCATGTTCTGTGGGTGGATGACCGACCAAACAACAATATTCATGAGCGGCGAGCATTTGAGGCTTTTGGTCTCAAGTTCACCCTCGCGGGCTCGACCGACGAGGCGCTTCGGGAAATATCCAGACAACGATTTGCTGCAGTCATTTCCGACATGGGGCGCCGAGAGGGACCGAGGGAAGGGTACGTGTTGCTGGAAAAATT
>CAMFLK010000012.1 GCA_945957135.1 uncultured Rhodospirillales bacterium | reverse complement strand
GGTCTCCTGTCAGTTTGTGAAATTGCTGCCCTCCGTTTCCCACGCTCACCGACGGTTGGCAAGATAAAAAAACACATCCCCGCAAAAAATTTTCGCGCCGCGCCCCCGCTCGCATCCAGCGCGCCGAATTTCAACATATTACTGAAAAATCAGCCTATTACGACTCATTCCCGTCATGGCCGTGCTTGTCCCGGCCAGCCCGCCGCGACAAGGGGTCGCGGCGGGCCGGCCGTGTCAAGCACGGCCATGACGATAGGGATCATTCGTACAATAGCGCCGACGCAAGGTCCCAATAGAAAAAAGTTTTTTGCTTCTTTTTTTCAAAAAAGAAGCGCTTTCTTCCTGCCTTCGCCTTCACTCTTACCGACGCAGCCCCTGCCCTCCGTTCACCCCCACGATCTGCGCCGTCACCCAGCTCGCCAGGGGCGAGGCCAGGAACAGCACCACGTTGGCGACTTCCTCGGCCCGGCCCATGCGGCCGGCCGGGCAGGTGGCCAGGGTGGCCTGGTACAGCGCGGGGTCGCTGGTGCGGCGTTGTTCCCACAGGCCGCCGGGGAATTCGATGGAGCCGGGGGCGACGCAGTTGGCGCGGATGCCCGTGGCGGCGAGCAGGGCGGCCTGGGTGCGGGTGTAGTGGATCACCGCGGCCTTGGCGGCGCCGTAGGCGGGGTTGCGGGCGGAGGGGTTGAGGCCGGAGCCGGAGGCGATGTTGACGATGGCGGCGGCCTCGGCCTGCTCCAGGAACGGCATGGCGGCGTGGGAGGCGCGGACCACCGCCATCACGTCCACGTCGATGCTGAGTTTCCAGCTTTCCTCGTCGTCGGACCAGCCGAAGCCGCTGGCGTTGTTCACCAGCACGTCGATGCCGCCCAGCGCGGCGGCGGCCGCGGGGATATAGGCGGCGATGGCGGCGGCGTCCGCGAGGTCGCAGGGTGCCGCGTGGACGGGGTTGCCGAAGGCGGCGAGTTCGGCGCGCGTGGCTTCCAGCGCCGCGGCCCCGCGGGCGCAGATGGAGACCGCCGCGCCGGCCTCGGCGAAGCCGAGGGCGATGGCCCGCCCGATGCCCCGGCTGCCGCCGGCGACCACGACCCGCCGGCCGCGAAAATCGAAAGTCATGGGGTACCGCCTATGGAATGAACTTGGCGGTCAGATAAACGCCGTTGCTGATGCCCATCAAGAGCAGGAAGTTGTCCGGGAATTCCGGGATGTGCTGGCTGGTGAGGATCTTCAGCGTGACGAACACCGCGCCGATGGCGGTGAAGAACAGCATCTGCAACCGGGTCATGTCGATCGTGGCGGGGCCGTTATCGGTCACCACCAGGTCGGACCAGGCGGGAAAGCGGGGGGCGGCCTGGCCGGGCGGCGGGGGCGGCGGCGGGGGCGCGGCGCCGATCACGCCGGCCTCCTTCGCCTTGGTGGCCAGCGCCGCCACGCCGGAAATGCCCAGCAGGATCAGCGTGCCCATGCTGACCTCGATCAGGTCGCCCTTCAGCGCCATCACATAGGCGCCGCCCCAGCCGACCACGAAGGTCCAGACCAGCATCTGCAGCTGGGACAGGCTGGCATGGCCGTCGCGGGTGGAGATCAGGGTCAGCACCACGTCGCTGCCCGGCACCGCGCGGCGGCGGCCGAAGCCGTAGAGCACGGCCAGCGCCAGCACCACGCCGGCCACGCTGACCAGGGTGGAGAAGGACAGGCTGGTGATGCCCAGCGGCAGCATCGCGTCGAGCCGCGCGCCGCCGGCATCGCCGAGCACGCGGAAATCGGCGATCGGCACGATCCACAGCCCGGCATATTCGCCGGCCTGGGCGCCGCCGACCACGCGGCGGAACCAGTTCTCGGCGGCCGGCGGCAGGTCGGGCACGCGGGCGCCGTAGGTGATGGCGTTGGGGCCGATCTGCACGGTGCGCAGCGGGCCGAAGGCGGTGGTCCAGCCCTGCATCGCCCCGCGCAGGCGGAAGCAGACCAGCACGTCGCGCAGCGAAGGCGCCGTGCCGTCGAGCGAGGTGAGGGTGAACAGCACCTCGCCGCCGCGCGGCTGCCAGATGGCGGTGGAGGCGTCCGGCCGCCAGGTTCCCGCCGCGCCGGGGCTGAAGGCGGTCCAGGAGACGGTGACGCGGGCATTGCCCGGCGGCACGGCGCTGGGCGGATCGCCGAGGCAGCGGGAGTCGGCGCTCGCCGGGGTGGGGGCGGTGGCGGGCGAGGTGGTGGTGACCGGGGCGGCCGGCTGGGCCAGCAGCGGGGCGGGCGCGAGGAGCAGCAGCAGCCCGAGCAGACGCGCCAAGACGTTCCTCATCGTCGCCCCCTTTTGGATTGGCCGCGCGGGATGGTCGGGGCGCGGATGTAACAAAGTCAATCCACGGTCGTGTTATATCAACGGCCATGAAGAATGACCGTTGATATGAGTCTTCGTTTGGCGCGCCGCCGCCGGCCAACCCGGCGCGCGATACCTGCGTCCCTCAGCGATGGAAGAGTCATCGCTTCGTGCCGCCGGTATTACGTCGGCTCCTTCGCCTTGGTGATCGTGCCTGGCGCTGTCGAAAGATGCCCCCGGTGGCCGGGTGCGGGTGGGGGCGGAATGACACCCGAAGGTCGCCGTCCGTCTCTTGTGGGGTCGTCGATCGGGGATCGGCGGCTTTTCGGTCAGGCCGGCTCCATCAGTTCGATGCGGTTACCAAACGGGTCGGCAACGTAGCACCGGCTGTAGCCTTCCAGCGGTTCGTCCTCGACCACGCGAAATCCGGCGGCTTCGATCCGCGCGACAAGCGCGGGCAGGTCCGTGACCGTGAATGCGGGATGGGCCTTCTTTGCGGGTCGAAAGTCTTGCTCCACTCCGAGATGCACCTTGAGCGCCCCGCGTTCAAACCAGCATCCACCCCGCTTGGCCAAATGCGCCGGCTTGGCAACTTCCGGAATGCCGATGACATCCGCGTAGAAGCGGCGTGCGGCATCCTCCTCGCCGGCAGGCATTGCCAATTGGACGTGATTGAGACCTTCGATCCGCATCGCTTCCTCTGCCGCATGGTTGCCCTGCCGCGTCCTTATAGTCCTCGCCGACGCCTTTCGAAAGGGAGGCGTCGGCGCAGGACATGATCGGCGGGGACCATCGCCCCCGGCGCCCGCCAACGCGTACCCTGCCGCCTCGCCTCGGCTCGCCCATCACGGCCGATGCGCCTTTCCTGCCCCGGCCTTCCACCCGCAGGGCGCCGTGCTCGCGAGAAGGCGGGCACGCCTCTCAAGCAGTCCAGCGATACAGCACGTCCGGATCGCGCTCCTCGTTGCCGCTGCCGTCGGTTTCATCGATGGCGACGAAGCCGCGGCGTTCGTAGAAGCGGCGGGCCGGGGCGTTGCGCTGGAAGGTCCATAGCCGCAGTTCGCGTTGGCGGGACTGGGCGTGGCGCAGCAGGGCGTCGCCGATGCCGCGGCCCTGCGCCGGCGGCAGCACGTAGAACTGCTCCACCCAGCCCGGCGCGAGGGCGATGAAGCCCTGGAGCGGCGTGCCGATGCCCCAGAATTCGCAGCGTGGGAACAGGGCGTCGCGAAAGAAGGCACGGGTTTCCGCCGGCGTGTGCAGCCCGGCCAGCATGGGCAGCCGTTCGGCGAAGGCGATGCGGTGGATGTCCGCGGCGGCGTCCATCTCCGGCGGCGCCAGGCGGCGGGGCGTCACGGCCTGTTGTCGCGTTGCAGGGTGACCAGGGTGATGCGGTCGCCGTCCAGCCGCAGCACGGCATGGGCGGCGCCGCCGGTGGGGCAGCAATTGCCGTCGCCTTGCCGCCAGAGCGGGGTGTCCGCCGTCATCTTCGCCCAGTCGGGAAAGATGCCCTTCCAGGCGCCCAGGCCGCGCGGCAGCCGCGCCTCCATCTGGTCGAGCCAGACGCTGATATCCACCTCGCGCCACGCGCCCTCGCGCAGCACGAACAGGCTCTCGGCCGAGAAATTGCCGCTGCCGGATTTGTGGCCGGGCAGGTCGAGCAGCACGGCCCAGGCGGTGGTGATCAGGGCCGGCGGGTCGAACACCGCGCCCTCCTCGGCCGCCCAGGTGAGCAGGCGGGTGGTGGCGCCCTCGCCGCTGAACACCATCACCCCCTCGGCCAGGGTCTGCCCGCCCTCGCTCCAGCGCTGGATGCGCCAGCGCAGGCGGGGGCCGCCGGGCGGGTCGAGCTCGCCGCTGCCGGCCACGGCGCAGCTGCCGCCGACGGCGATCAGCGGCACGCAGCTGGCGGGCATGCCGCCGTCCAGCGCCCGGTCCATCACCGCGCGCTCGGCCACCACCGCGCGCAGCGCCGCGGTGCGGGTGCGGTAGAGCTGCAGCAGGTCGGCCGGGCTCATCGACTTGTCGCGCGCCGAGGCGATCCAGCGCCGCTGGTCGATGCGCACGGTCTGCGGGTGGGGGCTGGCGGCCAGCGCCGCGCCGAGGGCGGCGGAGAGTTCGCTGTCGGCGGCGGACAGGGCGGGGTTGGCGCAGATCAGCCGCTCCGTCCGGCTGGCGGCGGCCGCGCAGTCGAACCCCGCCGCCTGGGCCAGGGGAACGGCCAGCGGCGCGGCGAGGCTGGCCAGCAGGATCAGCAGGGGCGCGATCATGTGCCGGTCAGGGCGGCGAACAGCGCCGCGCCGTCGGGCACGCCCAGGCCGGTGCAGGCGTTCCACGGCGCCGCGCCGTCATAGCCGATGGCCGAGCCGGGCGGGCGGTTGTGGCCGGACACCACGGGGCGGAGCAGATGCGGGTTGGCGTAGAGGAAGGGAGTGAGGAACCCCACCGGCCGCTTCGCCCGCTCGTTGATCAGCGCCACCAGCCCGGCCCAGAGCGGGGCCACCGCGCTGGTGCCGCCCATGGCGAGCAGCACGCCGTTGAGGTGGATGGCGTAGCCGTTCACCGAGGCGGCGCTGCCCGCCACGTCCGGCACCCCCCTGCCCTTGCGCCCGCCGTTGACGCTGGCCGGCAGGGCCACCGCCTGCTGGAAATCCGGCACGTCGAACACGTCGCTGATGCCGCCGCCGGTGCCGCGCGCGCCGGTGTTCCACACGATCTCGTCGGAAATCGCGGCATCGGTCAGCGCCAGCGCGGTGCCGCCGCAGGACACCACGAAGGGGCTGGAGGCGGGGAACTGCACATGCGCCTTGCCGTCCGCCACCCCATCCGTGGCCAGATAGTCGCCGGCGGCGACGAAGACGGGGATGCCCAGCCTGGCCGCGTCCTCCAGCGCCGCGTTGATGGTGCGGATGGCGCCGGAGGCGAAGCCGCCCTCGCCCATGCCCCAGGAGATGGAGATCACGCCCGGCCGGTTGGCGGCGTCGTGCACCGCCATGCTGATCGCGTCCGCGAAGCCGGCCTGGCTGTTGGGGGCGAAATAGACCACGATCCGCGCCCCCGGCGCGACGCCGGCCACCACCTGGATGTCCAGCGCCACTTCCTTGTGGGCGCGCGACATCACCTGCTGGTTCACCGCGCCATCGACGCTGACGGCGGTGACCATCTTCGGGTCGATGCCCACGGCCACGAGGTCGGCCTCGAAATACCCGCCGCCCAGCTCGATCAGCGCGACGGTCTGGCCGGCGCCGGTGACGCCGGGGGGGAATTTGTAGAGCTGGCCGACCTGGCCGGGCGGCAGGGCGGGCGAGGTGGCGGGCGCCGTGTCGTCCTGCGGCTCGATCTCCGGCTCGCGGCGGCGGCCGGCGGGCCGGTCGTCGAGGCCCAGCACGCTCTCGATGAACGGCAGCAGCCGGTGCGGCACGTGCAGCTTGCCCACCCGGCAGCGGAAGCTGTGCCCCTCCTCCTCGCAGCGTTCCAGCGTGGTGCCGAAGGCCGCCTGCATGCGCGCCGCCGGGCCGGCGAGGCGCACCAGCCGCCGCGCCGGGTCGGCCAGCGTCACCTCCAGCCCGGCGCCGGCGGCGAATTCGGCGATGGCGGCGATGCCGTCGCGATGCGCCTCCGCCCGGTGCTCGGACATGGTCCGCCGCATCGCCTGGCGGTCGTCCTCGGTCGGGTCGGGCAGCACGTCCACCGGCTTGAGGTAGATGCTGACGGCGATGGGCTCGTCATCGGCCACCGCGCCGACATGGCGGGCATGGGCCGGCTCCCGCCGCCGGCTGCCGGGAAGCTCCGCCTTGTCATCGACGTTCATGGGATCCTCCGGTAGTCTTGGCGCATGCAGACGATCCTTCTCACTGGATTCGAGCCGTTCGGCGGCGACGCCGTCAACCCTTCCGAGCAGGCGGTGCGAATCCTCGCCGCCGGCCCGCCGCCCGGCCTGCGTCTCGTCACCGCCATCCTGCCGGTCTCCTACGCACGGATGGACGCGGCCTTGGCCGAGGCCATCGCCCGCGCCCGGCCCGACGCGGTGGTCGCCGTCGGCCTCGCCGCCAGCCGCGCGGAGATGTCGGTGGAGCGCGTCGCGATCAATCTCGACGACGCGCGCATTCCCGACAACGACGGCGCCCAGCCGATCGACGTTCCCGTCGTGGCCGGCGGCCCCGCCGCCTATTTCTCCACGCTGCCGATCAAGGCGATCGTGGCCCGGATGCGCGAAGCCGGCGTGCCCGCGCATGTCTCCCAGACCGCCGGCACCTTCGGCTGCAACCATATCTTCTATCTCGCCCGGCACCTGGCGGAGACTCACGATCGCGGCATGCGCGCGGGGTTCATCCATGTGCCCGGCCCGGCCAACATGAAGCTGGCCAGCGTGGTCACCGGGCTGCGCGCCGCGCTGGAGACGGTGCGCGACACCACCACCGACCTGCGCGTGGCCGAGGGCGCGACCTCCTAGCGCGCGAGGGTCAAGGTGGCGCGGCAGGGGCGGTGAACCGGGCCGCCGCTGTTGGCGTAGGTCCATTCCTGCCCGCCGCGCAGCTCCATCTTCCCGCCCGCCAGCTTGCCTTGATAGACGGCCTGGTAGCTGGCGGTGCGCGTCGCCCAGCTGCCGCGCAGCACCACCTGGTCGCCGGTCAGTGTGCCCGTGCCGCTCTCCACCGTGCCGCTGAAGCCGCCACCCTGCGTGCGGACTTCACGGCGGTAGCTGAACGTGGCCCCGGACTGCTCGACCGTCATCTCCGTCTTCAGCGGCCCCACCAGATTGGGAACTTCGCCGCAGCGCAGGTCGCCGGTCCAGTTCTCCGCCCGCGCCAGGCCGGGCAGGGCGATCATGGGCAGGGCAAGGGCGAGAACGATCGAGCTGGCGCGCATGTCGCGGCTCCTGTGTTGCGGGCGGCGATGGTGGGCGTGCCGCGCCGGGCGTGACAATCGGCATCGGCTTGCACGGCGGTGCGTCGGCGGTAACTTCGCCGTGCCCCCACGCGCAGGAGATGGTCCATGCCGCAACCGCTTCGCCTCGGCTTCGATATCGGCGGCACCTTTACCGATTTCGTGCTGTGGGACGGCGCGGGCCGCACGCTGCGGTTGCACAAGCTGCTGACCACCCCGGAGGACCCGGCGATCGGCGCGCTGGAGGGCGTGCGGCGGATCATCGCCGACGAGGGCGCGGCGCTGGCCGATGTGTCGGAGATCGTGCACGGCACCACACTGGTGACCAACGCGGTGATCGAGCGCAAGGGGGCGAAGCTCGGCCTGATCACCACAAGGGGCTTCCGCGACGTGCTGGAGGCGGGCACCGAGCAGCGCTACGACATCTACGACCTGTTCCTCACCTTCCCCGAGCCGATGGTGCCGCGCCGGCGGCGGCTGGAAGTGGCCGGACGCATCGACCGCGACGGGCGCGAGATCACGCCGCTGGATGAAGACGGCGTGCGCCGCGCCGCGCGCCAGCTGGCCGAGGACGGGGTGGAGGCGGTGGCGATCTGCTTCCTCAACGCCTATCGCGAACCGGCGCAGGAGCGGCGCGCGGCGCGGATCGTGGCGGCGGCGCTGCCGGGCGTGCCGGTCTCGCTGTCCTCCGACGTGGTGGCGGAGATCGGCGAGTATTCGCGTTTCGTCACCACCTGCGCCAACGCCTATGTGCAGCCGCTGATGGGCAGCTATCTCGCCCGGCTGGAGAGCGAGCTGCGCGCGGCCGGCTTCACCGGCGCGCTGCGGCTGATGCATTCGGCGGGCGGGCTGGTCTCGGTGGAGGCGGCGCGGCGCTTTCCCATAAGGCTGCTGGAATCCGGCCCGGCCGGCGGCGCGCTGGCGGCGGCGCTGCTCGGCGCGCGCGCGGGGCATGCCGAGCTGCTGGCCTTCGACATGGGCGGCACCACGGCCAAGGCCTGCCTGATCGAAGCGGGGCGCGCCCAGATCGCGCCGCTGCTGGAGGCGGGGCGCGAGCACCGGTTCAAGAAGGGTTCCGGCCTGCCGATCAAGGCCGCGACCATCGACATGATCGAGATCGGCGCCGGCGGCGGCTCCATCGCGGCGATCGATTCCGTGGGGCTGCTGCGCGTCGGGCCGCATTCCGCGGGGGCGGCGCCCGGCCCGGCCTGCTACGGGCGCGGCGGCACCAAGCCGACGGTGACCGACGCCAATCTGGTGCTCGGCTATTACGACCCCGGCTTCTTCCTCGGCGGTGCCATGGCGCTGGACGTGGAGGCGGCGCGCGCGGCCATCGCCACCGTCGCCGAACCGCTGGGCATGAGCATCGAGCAGGCGGCCTGGGGCATCCACAAGGTGGTGGTGGAGAGCATGGCCGACGCCGCCCGCGTCTATCTGGTGGAGCGCGGCAAGGACCCGCGCCGCTACGCCATGGTGGGGTTCGGCGGCGCCGGCCCGGCCCATGCGGCGGAGGTGGCGCGGGCGCTGGGCATGGCGGAGCTGGTGGTGCCGCCGGCCTCGGGCGCGGCCTCGGCGCTCGGCTTCCTCGCGGCGCCGCTGTCGGCCGGGCGGGTGCGCTCCCTGCCCACCCCTCTCGACGAAGCGGCCGATCTCGCGCGCATGGAAACCGTGCTGCGCGCGCTGGAAGCGGATGCGCGGGCGGAGCTGGAAGCCTCCGGCCTGCATGACGGCCTGATTGTAGAGCGCTCGGCGGATATGCGGCTGGTGGGGCAGATGCACGAAATCTCCGTGCCCCTGCCGGCCGAGCCGCTCGGCGCGGACAGCCTGCCCGGCGTGATCGCGGCGTTCGAGACCGCCTACACCGCCCGCTACGCCGCGCTGCAACCGAACGCGCGCGTCGAGGCGGTGAACCTGCGCGTCACCGTCACCGGCCCCACCCCGGTGCTGGAACTGCCCGAACCCGCCGGCGGGGCCGCCGCCGCGCGCAAGGGCGAGCGGCAGGCCTGGTTCGGCCAGGGATTCGTGACCGCGGGCGTGTACGACCGCTACGCGCTGACCGCGGGCCTGGAAATCCCCGGCCCCGCCATCGTCGAGGAGCGCGAGGCGACCACGCTGGTGGCGCCGGGCGACGTGCTGCGCGTGGATGAAGCGGGCAATCTGCGCATCGCCATCGAGGCGCCGAGCGCCATGGCGCTGGTGCATTCCGGCATGACGCTCGCCGAGGCGCGCGCGGCGATCGAGGCCGACCCGATCGCGCTGGAGATCATGTGGAGCCGCCTGACCACCGTGGTGGACGAGATGTGGCTGACCATCATCCGCACCGCCTTCTCGCTCATCATCGCGGAATCGCAGGATTTCGCCTGCGAACTTCTCGACCCGCACGGCGAGACGCTGGCCCATTCGCCGCGGGCGATGCCGGTGTTCAACCTCACCCTGCCGCGCGCGGTGAAGGCGCTGCTGGCGCGCTTCCCGGTGGACAGCCTGATGCCGGGAGACATGCTGATCACCAACGACCCGTGGCTGTGCGCGGGCCATCTGTTCGACATCGCCATCGTCTCGCCGGTGTTCCGCGCCGGCAAGGTTGTTGCGCTGGTGGGCACGGTGGGCCATGTCGCGGATATCGGCGGCACGCGCGACAGCCTGCGCGCGCGCGAGATTTTCGACGAGGGCCTGCAGATTCCCCCGATGAAGCTGGCCCGCGCCGGGGTGGACAACGAGGACCTGTTCGCCCTGATCCAGGAGAACGTGCGCAACCCCGCACAGGTGATCGGCGACATCCAGGCCTTCATGTCGGCCAACCGCATCGGCGCGCAGCGGCTGCTGGATTTCATGGACGAGTACGGCCTCGCCGATCTGCAAGCGCTCGCCGCCATCGTGCAGGACCGGGCGGAAGCGGCGATGCGCGCGGCGGTGCGCGCGCTGCCGGACGGCGCCTACGTCAGCAGCGTGAATTTCAGCCCGGTGGACGACGAGCTCACCGTGAAGCTGAAGCTCACCATCGCCGGCGACACCATCGCGCTCGATTTCGACGGGCCGAAGCAGCTCGACCAGGGCGGCGTGAATTCCACGATGAACTACACCGCCGCCCACGGCACCTATCCGCTGAAATGCATGCTGACGCCCGGTGTGCGCGGCAATGCCGGCTGCTACCGGCCGTTCACCGTCACCGCCCCCGAGGGCTCCATCGTCAACTGCACGCGCCCGGCGGCGGTGGCCGCGCGCACCCGCACGGGGTGGTATCTGGCCCCGGCGGTGTTCCGCGCGCTGGCCGGTGCCGCGCCCTCGGCGGTGCAGTCGCCGACCGGCCTGCCCGTCGCAGTGAATGTGTCGGGCCATGAGGCGGATGGCAGCTTCTACGCCGACCATCTGTTCATGGGCGGCGGCCAGGGGGCCAGCGCGCATGGCGACGGCAAATCCGGGCTGCTCTACCCCACCTCCGCCTCCAACACCTCGGTGGAGGTGTTCGAGGCGCGGGGGCCCATGCTGGTGGAGGAAAAGGTGTTCCTCGCCGACAGCGGCGGCGCCGGGGCGGCGCGCGGCGGGCTGGGCCAGCGCGTGCGCTTCCGCAAGCTGCGCGACGACGGGCTGCCGGCGCTGGCGGCGCTGTTCCCCGAGGGGGCGAAGGCGGTGCTGCCGGGCCTGGCCGGCGGCCATGCCGGCGGGCGCGCCTTCGCCGGCGTGCGTGACACGGAGGGACGGCTGACCCGCGATTGCGGTGCCGGCGAACTCGTCACCCTGCGCCACAGCGGCGAGATCGCCGAAATCGTCTTCGCCGGCGGCGCCGGCTACGGCGACCCGCGCAGCCGCGCGGCCGAGCAAGTGCAGGCCGACCTCGCGGACGGACGGATCAGCGCGGCGGCGGCGCGCGAGGTGTACGGGCAGAGGGAGGCGAAGGCGGCGGAGTGAGGGCGGGCGCCCTCACCCCTTGAACTGATAGAACTCAATGGCGTTGTCGTGCAGGATCATCCGCTTCTGCGCATCGGTCATCGCGATCGGGAAGGCGCGTTCGGGATCGTCGAAGTCCCAGTGCGGATAGTCCGAGGCATAGAGCAGCCGGTTCCAGCCGATCCATTCGCAGATCTGACGCAGGTCGTCCGGGTTCTCCGGCTCCTCCACCGGCTGGGTGGAGAACCACACGTTGCGCCGCATGTATTCGGAAGGCCTCATCTTCAGATGCGGCGTCTCGTTGCGCATCTTCGCCCAATGCGCGTCCAGCCGCCAGGCCAGCGTCGGCGCCCAGGCGAAGCCGCCCTCGATCATCACCACCCGCAAATCGGGAAAATGCTCGAACACGCCTTCAAGGATCATGCTCGCCACCTGCGTCTGCATGGAGTGCAGCAGCACATGATGATCCTCGGCGTAGAAGGAAGGCCAGCCGCTCGCCGAGGGTGCGTGCGCGGACGGGCCGCCGACATGGAAGCCCATCGGCAAATTGGCCTCCTGCGCCGCCGCGAAGATCGGCCAATAGCGGCGCTTGCCGATCGGCTCCACCGAGCGCGAGCCCATCTGGATCTGCGCGAATTGCGGATCGTGCGCCCGCCTGCGGATTTCCGCGACCGACGCCTCGGCATTCTCCGCCGGGATCAGGATCGACGCCTTGAGGCGCTTCTCCTTCGAGGTGAAGGTCTCCACCTGCCAGTCATTGGCCGCCGCCACCAGGGCCGCGCCAAATTCCAGGTTGCGCGAGACATTCGCCTCGATCAGCGGCTCCAGCACGCCGATCTCGATATCGTAGGGATCGAGATGCTGCTTCTGGAGGAACTCAAGGTCCGAGCCCGGCGGCTGGCCGTTCGGCGGCCAGGCGTCGCGCCGCGCGGTGTTCGGCGTGAAACGCGGATAGGTGCCGCGCCCGGCATACACGCCATGCGGGCGAATGCCGTATTCGATCAGATGCTGCCGCCAATGCGCCGACAGGAACGGGTGCAGCGCCGCGGAATGGGCGAGCGCCGGGTGGATGTCGGAATCGATGATGCGCAGCCGGGACTTGGCTTGTTGGTCGGCCGGGCGGTCGAGAGTGGTGGCGCTCATGACACGGTCTCCTTCAGGCGGGAATAGGTGGCCAGCGGATTGTCGTGGGTGATGCGGCGGATCAGGCTGTCGGACATGCCGTCGGGGATCGGCGTGTCCCCCTCGTACTGCCAGTGCGGATAATCCGTGGCGAACAGCAGCATTTCGTCCGAACCGATCTGATCGATCAGCCGTTCCACCGTCGCCGCGTCCGGCGGCGCGTCGAAGGGCTGCATGGACAGGCGCAGCTGGCGGCGGATCTGCACGGCGGGCGATTCCTTCACCCAGGGGATTTCCGGCCGCACGCCGCGCCAGGTCTTCACCGCACGCCAGATCAGGCCGGGCAGCCAGGTGACGCCGGATTCCAGGAACACGAAGGTCAGGTCCGGGAATTTTCCCAGCACCCCCTCATGCACCAGGCTCAGCAGCTGGCTCTCGAACGCCTGGGTGTTGCTGACGTAATCCTGAAGATAATGGCTGGGCCAGCCATTGGAGGTGGGGGCGTGACGATACATGGTGCCGGCATGCAGCGCGATCGGCAGCTTGTGGCGCTGCGCCGCCTCGAAGAGCGGCCAGTAGTAGCGCCGCCCCAGCATCATCTCCAGCCCGGCGGGCAGCAGGATCTGCACGAAGCGATCGTCGCCGGCCAGCCGCTCGATCTCCTCCACCGCGAGATAGGGGCTCTGCGCGGGCACCACGATGGAGGCGCGCAGCCGCGTGTCGCGGGCGAGCCATTCCTGGGCAATCCAGTCATTCACCGCCGAGCACAGCGCCGCGCCCATCGTCTCGCTCACCGCCACCGCGCCGCCATAGAGCGTGTTGCAGATGGCGATGCGCGTGTCGAAGGCATCGAGCGCCTGTTCGCGGAACAGCGCGAAATCGGTGCCCGGCTTGCCCTCCTTCGGCCGGAAATCGGCGCGGCAATTGATCGGCGCATTGACCGGGAAGCTGCCGGGCACGAATCCATCGAGCCCGCGCGCCGTGAAGCTCTCCTGCCAGAAATCGCTCATATAGGGCAGCAGCACCTTGATCGACGGCACCGAAGGGTGGACGTCGCAGTCGATCGCATCGCGGACTTGCTTGGCCATGGCTCGGTCTTTCCGTTACAGCGCCGCCCCGCGGCGCATGATGCGTTGCCAGTTGCCGGCCACCGTGTCCAGCGCCTCCTTGGCGTCGGTCTGGCCGAGCAGCACGCGGGAGATGCCGAGGCGCAGGGGGATTTCCAGGGCACCCCAGATCGGCTCCTGCGGATCGGGCTCGGCGGTGGCGATCGCCTTGGCCGCCGTCGGTGCCCAGCCGAACCGGGCGATGATCGCCGGGTCGTTCAGCGCGGGCAGATGGGTGGTGCAGTTGCCCTTCTCCATCGAACGCTGGCCCCATTCGCGGCCGGCGATCATCTGCACGAAGGCGAAGGCCCAGTCCTGGTTCTTCGAATATTTCGACACGCCCAGGCTCCAACCGCCCAGGAAGGTGCGGCCTTGCTCCGGCCCGCGCAGGCCGGGCACGGTGGTCCAGGCCCATTTTCCGCCGGTCTTGGACACCGCCGGATTGTTCAGCATCGTGCCGGAGGGGCCGAAGGTGTTGGTCATGGCGTAGCGGTCGTTCTGGCCGTTGGCGATGATTTCGTCCCATTCCCAGGTGACGGCGTCCGGCGGCACCACCTTGTATTTGGTCATCAGCTCGCCGTAGTAGCGCAGCGCGTCCACCGCCTCCGGCGCGTTGATGTAGATCTCGTTGGTCTTGGGATCGAAGAACTTTCCGCCGCTGGAGCGCAGGAAGTTCACCCAATGATCGATGATGGCCGGGCCCTGGCGCATCGGTGCGCCGAAGCCGTAGCGCTTGCCTTCGCCGTTCTTCGTCACCGCGACGGCCGCCTGGAGAAGTTCCTCGAAATTGCCGGGCGGCTTGTCGATGCCCGCTTGCTTCAGCACTTCGGGCTGGTAGTGCAGCACGCCCATGGTGACGCGATAGGGGATGCCACTGAGCTGGTTGTCCCAGGTCGCCATCTTGTGGGTGGATTGGGGGATTCCGTCCCAGCCGAAGGCCTCGGCGTATTTGCCGGAGGCGTTGGCCAGCAACTGCTTCGCGTCCATCAGATGCGGCTTCAGCCAGCTCACCCAGGTGACGCCGAACTGGGTGATGTCGATATTGCTCGATCCCGCGGTGAGTTCCGCCTTCAGCCGGGCGATCAGCGCGTCGTCGGGCAGCACGATGAATTCGATGTGGATGCCCGTCTCCTTCTCGAACAGCGGTGCCGCGTCCTGCACCATCGTGCCGTGCCAGGGCGCGTTGTCGATCATGAACACCAGCTTGTCCGGCTTGGGCGCGGCCAGCGCGGGGCGCGGCAGCGTGCTGGCGGCGACCAGCCCGGCGGCACCGGTGGCGATGAGGCGACGGCGGCCGATTCCAACCTGCGTCCAGGCATGCATTGACGTATCTCCCGGATTTCTTCTTGTGTTTTTCATTTCACCGCGCCAGACGACAGGCCGGTGACGAGATGGCGCTGCACGGCGAAGGAAAACAGGATCACCGGCAGCACCACCAGCACGCCGGACGCGGCGATCGAGCCCCAATCCACCCCGGTATCGGCCCCGGCATAGCTGGCCAGCAGCACCGGCAGGGTGCGCGTGCGGTTGCTGCTGAGCACGGCGGCGAACAGGAAGTCGTTCCACGCGAGCAGCAGCGACAGGATCGCCGCGGTGGCCAGGCCCGGCCGGGCGAGCGGCAGCATCACACGCAGGAAGGCGCCGCCGCGCGTGGCCCCATCCACTCGTGCCGCCTCCTCCAGCTCCGCCGGCAGGTCCTCGAAGAATCCCCGCATGATCCACACGATCAGCGGCAGGCTGAAGGTGGTGTAGGCGATCACCAGCGCGCTGCGCGTGTTCACCAGCCCCGCCTTGTTGAACAGCGCATAGAGCGGTACCAGCACCGCGATGGGCGGCAGCATGCGCATCACCAGCAGCGAGAAGAAGATGAACGAACTGCCGCGAAACCGCACGCGGGCGAAGGCATAGGCGGTGGGCACCCCCACCGCGAGCGAGACCAGAACCGCGCCGGCGGAGACGACGAGGCTGTTGAAAAACGCGGTGACGAACTCGCCCTGCGTCAGCACCCTCGCGTAATTCTCGAAGGTAGGCCACCAGATCAGCAGCGGCGGATTGGTGAAGATCTGCGGCCGCGTCTTGAGCGACAGGCCGATCACCCATAGCAGCGGCATGAGGAAGACCAGCAGCAGCGCCACCAGCGCGGCATAGGCGACGATGCGTCCGCACAGGCGTTGCCGGGGGGTGAGGCCGGAGACCTGCATCAGTTGGCGTCCCGCCGGCGGATCATCACCACGAAGGCGAGGCACATCACCAGCGCCATCAGCAGCATCATCCAGGACGAGGCCGCCGCCAGGCTCATGTCGAAACTGACGAAGGAGGTGACGTAGGTATAGACCGACAGCAGCGAGGTGGCGTCCGCCGGTCCGCCGGAGGTCATGACATAGACATTGTCGAAGGAGCGGAACTCGAAGATCGTGCGCAGCAGCAGCGCCACGACGATATAGGGCCGCAGCAGCGGCAGCGTGACATGGCGGAAGACCTGCCAGCGCCCGGCCCCGTCGATCGAGGCCGCCTCCACCGGTTCGCTGGGCAGGGAGCGCAGCCCGGCCAGCAGCAGGATGCCGACATAGGGCGCGTTCTGCCAGATATTGACGGCGGCGACGGCCACGAAGGCCAGCACGGGATGGCCGAGCCAGACGATCGGCGCACCGATGATGTAGTCGATGACGCCGTATTGCGGGTCGAGCAGCATCTTCCAGCACAGCGCGGCAACGATCGGCGTCATCATCATCGGCACGATCAGCGCGGTGCGGAAAATGCCGATGAACGGCAGGTCGAGATTGAGCAGCAGCGCCAGGCCGAGCCCGATGCCCAGCTCGCAGGACACGGTGATGGCGGTGTAGAGGAAGGTGCGGCCGATGCTGGCGACGAAGGCGGGATCGTCGAAAAGGTCGCTGTAGTTCTGCAATCCCACGAAACGGCTGCCGAACAGGCTCTGCTGGATCGACCAGCCCTGCAGGCTGATCCACAGCGAGAAAGCCAGCGGCAGGCCGAACACCAGCAGCGAGACGAGCACGGTGGGCGAGACGGTGGCGAAGGCGAAATGCCGGTCGAGCCAGCCGGTGGCGCGGGCCTCGCCACGCGTCCGGGCGAGCACGGCGTACCGGCTTCGCGCCAGGGGTGCCGTGCTCACCCCCATGGCTACATTTCCAGCACGACGTAGTTCTGGTCCACGGACACGGCGAATGTCTCGGCGACGTAGGGGCCTTTGGCGAGGGCGGCGCCGGGCTCCACCTCGATGGCGTATTTCTTCGTGCGGATGGTCTCGGGGTCGCACCAGGACTGGCCGGTGCGGATGTCGAACTCCCAGCCGTGCCAGGGGCAACGCAGCATCTCGCCCTTGCGCGACATCTCGTAGCGGCCGGGCTCGTCCGAGGTCACCAGCCCGAACAGCGCGCCGTCGCACAGGCTGCCGCCCTGGTGCGGGCACAGGTTGAACACGCCGAAATACTCGCCGCGGATATTGAAGATGGCGATCGGCCGGCCCTTGACGGTGACGAGCTTGCGGCTGCCCGGCGGCAATTCGTCCACCGTGGCGACGACGTGGCGGCTCATCCGGCGGAGGCGGGAACGGTTCGGAACGCAAGGCCACGCGGAATCGGCATGGGTTCCTCCTGTTTGGTATCGTTGAATGCATCTTAAGGAGCGGCCGCCGCGCCCGGCAAGCTCGGCGGCACCCGGCAACGGCAAGCCGGGAAACAAAATGATATTTTTTTAGGCACATCATTCATATTGCATACACCCCTCCGCAGAATCGTCCTCATTTTGTGCAAATTTCGCCATTTCGCGCGGCATGCGGATTGCTTGGTCTGCACGGCAAGCATTGCAGACCTCCCTTTTCCCGGAGCCCCGCATGAAACGTCGTGCCTTCCTGGCCGCCTCCGCCGGCACAATCGCCGCCCCCTTCGTCGCGCGGCGGGAAGCCGCCGCCCAATCGCCGAGCCGGGCGGAGACGCTGCTGCTGGTGCAGGAATACGGCCCCAACAGCATGGACATGCAGGGGCTCGGCGCCTCCCAGCCCGTCAACGGCGTGGCGCTGAACTGCTACGACCGGCTGGTCCGCTTCAAGCGCGTGCCGCTGCCCGACGGCCAGGGCATGACCTTCACCCTGAACGAGCTGGAACCCGAACTCGCGGAAAGCTGGCAGACCGCCAGTGACGGCATGAGCGTCACCTTCAAGCTGCGCGACGCGCGCTTCCATTCCGGCCGCCCCGTCACGGCGAAGGATGTGAAATGGTCGCTCGACCGCGCCGTGAGCATCGGCGGCTTCGCCACCACCCAGATGGCGGCCGGCAGCATGGAAAAGCCGGAGCAGTTCGTGGCGGTGGACGACAAGACCTTCCGGATCGACTTCATCCGCAAGGACAAGCTGCTGATGCCCAATCTGGGCGTCACCATCCCCTTCGTGTTCGACAGCGAACTCGCCATCCGCAACGCCGCCGGTGACCCCTGGGCCAAGGAATACCTGAAGAACAACGTCGCCGGCTCCGGCGCCTTCAAGGTGGAAAGCTGGAAGCCGGGCACCGAGACCATCTATATCCGCAACGACGACTGGGCGAGCGGCCCCAAGCCGGCGATGCGCCGCATCATCACCCGCGACATCCCCTCCCCGGCCACCCGCCGCGCGCTGCTGGAACGCGGCGACGCCGACGTGTCCTTCGGCCTGCCGCCGAAGGACTTCAAGGACCTCGCGGAAATCGGCAAGGTGCAGGTGATCGGCGTGCCCGTGCCCAACGGCATCTGGTACGCGGCGATGAACACAGCGACCGGCCCCTATACCGACGTGCGGGTGCGCCAGGCCGTGGCCTGGGCCATGCCCTACGACAAGATCATGCAGGCGGCGCTGTATGGCCGCGGCGTGCCGATGTGGGGCGCGAAGGGCCCGCCCACCACCACCGCCTGGCCGCAGCCCTTCCCCTACGACACCAACATGGAGAAGGCCAAGGCGCTGATGCAGCAGGCCGCCCCCGGCGGCTTCTCCACCTCCGTGCTGTTCGATGCCGGCCAGGCGACCATCGCCGAGCCCATCGCCGTGCTGATCAAGGAAGCGCTCGCCCCGCTCGGCATCAACGTGGAGCTGAACAAGGTGCCCGGCGCGAATTTCCGCGGCGAACTCGCCAAGAAGACCGCGCCGATGGTGATCAACCGCTTCGCGGGCTGGCTCGACTGGCCGGACTACTTCTTCTTCTGGAACTATCACGGCAACAACTCGGTCTTCAACGTCTCCTCCTACCAGAACCCGGCGCTGGACAGGCTGGTGGACGCGGCGCGCTTCACCTCCGACCAGGCTGTCTATGCGGAGAACGTGAAGGCGTTCATCGCCATGGCGCAGGAGCAGTTGCCCGCCGTGCCGCTGGCCCAGCCGCTGCATGACGTGGCGATGCTGAAGACGATCGGCGGCTACCAGTTCTGGCCCTGCCGCGAGCCGGATTTCCGTTCCTTCACCAAGAAGGCCTGACGCATGCTGCGTACCACGTTCTGGCGCCTGGGCACGGCGGTGCCGAGCGTGGTGGGCGTCATCATCGTCACCTTCCTGCTCACCCGCGTGCTGCCCGGCGATCCCGCCATATATTTCGCGGGACCGGTCGCCTCCGCCCAGGCGATCGCCGATATCCGCCGCCAGCTCGGCCTCGACCAGCCGCTCTGGGCGCAGTTCCTCCGCTACGTGGGAGACCTGGTGCACGGCAATCTGGGCATCTCGCTCAACACCGGGCAGCCGGTGCTGGCGGAGATCGCCACGCGGCTGCCCGCCTCGGCGGAGCTGACGCTGTGCGGCCTGCTGCTGGCGGTGGCGATCGCCGTGCCGCTCGGCGTGCTCGCCGCCCTGCGGCAGGATTCCTGGATCGACCATCTCTGCCGGGTGGTGACCACGGCGGGCGTGTCGCTGCCGGTGTTCTTCACCGGGCTGCTCGCGGTCTATGTGTTCTACTACGTGCTCGGCTGGGCCCCCGCCCCGCTCGGCCGGCTCGACAGCTTCCTCTCCGAGCCTCCGCGCGCCACCGGCTTCTTCCTGATCGACGCGCTGCTGGCCCGCGACGGCGAGGTGTTCTTCGCCGCGCTCGGGCAGCTCGTGCTGCCGGCCCTCACCCTCGCCGTGTTCGCCCTCGCCCCGCTGGCCCGCATCACCCGGGCGGCGATGTTGACGGCGCTGGCTTCGGAATTCGTGCGCACCGCCCGCGCCGCCGGGCTGGGCGCGCGCACGGTGGTGTTCACCTACGCCTTCCGCAACGCGCTGCTGCCGCTGCTGACCACGATCGGCATGGTGTTCTCCTTCCTGCTCGGCGCCAACGTGCTGGTGGAGAAGGTGTTCGCCTGGCCGGGCATCGGCTCCTACGCGGTGGAGGCGCTGATCGCGTCGGATTTCGCGCCGGTGCAGGGCTTCGTGCTGACCATGGCGATCCTCTACATCCTGCTCAACCTGCTCATCGACCTGCTCTACGGACTGGTCGATCCGCGCATGCGGGCCGCGTGATGGGCGAGAGCGCCGCCCGCGCGGAGCTGCTGGCACCCGCGCGCGCCAACACCTCGCTGTGGCGCCACGCGCGGCACGTGCTGGCGGAAAACCCCGTCACCGCCGGCAGTTTCGCGCTGTTCCTGCTCCTGGTGCTGTGCGCGCTGTTCGGTGCCTGGATCGTGCCGTACGACCCGCTGGCGAGCGACACGGTGCATGCGCTGAAGCCGCCCTCCGCCGCCCACTGGTTCGGCACGGACCAGCTGGGGCGCGACATCCTCTCGCGCGTCGTCGTGGCGACCCGGCTGGACATGGGCATCGCCATCAGCTCCGTCGCGCTGGTCTTCGTGCTCGGCGGCCTGGCCGGCGTGGCGGCGGGGTATTTCGGCGGGTGGACCGACCGCATCGTCGGGCGCGTGGCCGACACCATCATGGCCTTTCCGCTGTTCGTGCTGGCCATGGGCATCGTCGCCGCCCTGGGCAATTCGGTGGGCAACATCATCCTGGCCACCGCCATCGTGAACTTCCCGCTCTACGCCCGCATCGCGAGGGCCGAGGCGGCGGTGCGGCGCGATGCCGGCTACGTGCAGGCGGCGCGGCTGACCGGCAATGGCGAGGGGCGCATCCTGCTGTTCACCATCCTGCCGAACATCCTGCCGATCATGGCGGTGCAGATGTCGCTGACCATGGGCTACGCGATCCTCAACGCCGCGGGCCTCAGCTTCGTCGGGCTGGGCATCCGTCCGCCCACGCCGGAATGGGGGATCATGGTGGCGGAGGGGGCGGGCACCATCGTGTCCGGCGAATGGTGGGTGGCGCTGTTTCCCGGCGCGGCGCTGATGCTCGCGGTGTTCTGCTTCAACCTGCTCGGCGACGGGTTGCGCGACATCGTCGATCCCCAAAGGCGGACGTGATGGAACATGATGTCACGGTGCCGCTGCTGGCGGTGAACGATCTCACCGTCGCCTTCGCCACGCGGCGCGGCACGGTCACCGCCGTCAGCCATGTCGATCTCCAGGTGGGGCGCGGCGAGACGGTGGCGGTGGTCGGCGAGTCCGGTTCCGGCAAATCCGTCACCTCCTATGCCGTGATGCGCATCCTCGATCGCGCCGGCCGCATCGTCGAAGGCGCCATCAGCTTCTCCGGCGTGGCGCTGCGCGACCTGCCCGAGGCGGAGATGCAGGAGCTGCGCGGGCGGGAGATGTCGATGATCTTCCAGAACCCGCGCGCCGCGCTGAACCCGGTGCGCCCCATCGGAAAGCAGATCGCCGACGTGCTGCGGCGCCACGGCCTGGCCAATGCCGCCAATGCGCGCGCCAAGGTGATCGAGGCGCTGGAGCAGGTGCGCATCGCCCGCGCCGGCGAACGCTACGACGCCTATCCGTTCGAACTGTCGGGCGGCATGTGCCAGCGCGTGGTGATCGCCATCGCGCTGGCCTGCCGCCCCCGCCTGTTGATCGCCGACGAGCCGACCACGGGGCTCGACGTCACCACCCAGAAGGCGGTGATGGACCTGATCGTGGAACTCACCCGCGCGCGCGGCATGTCCACGCTGCTGATCACCCACGATCTCGGCCTGGCCGCCGCCTATTGCGACCGGGTGACGGTGATGGAGAAGGGCCGGGTGGTGGAGACCGCCGCGGCCGCCGAGATTTTCCGCAGCCCCGCCCACGCCTATACGCGCCGGCTGATGCGCGCCACGCCGCGGCTGGATTCGGCGCTGCGCGACCTGCTGCCCGAGGGCGCCGCCGAGCCCGCGCCGGAACCCACACCAGTCGTGGCGGACGAGGTGCTCCTGGAAGTCTCTGATCTCGTCAAGGAATATCCCCGCGCCGGCGGCATGGCCAGGCTGTTCGCGCGCGGCGAGCCGCCGGC
This sequence comes from uncultured Rhodospirillales bacterium, assembly GCA_945957135.1. GTDB lineage: Bacteria > Pseudomonadota > Alphaproteobacteria > Acetobacterales > Acetobacteraceae > CAMFLK01. Next base: position 11,956 of record CAMFLK010000012.1, on the reverse strand, counting down.
GCCGTTCCGCGCGGTGGATGGCATCAGCTTCAGCATCCACCGCGGCGAGAGTGTGGGACTGGTCGGCGAGTCCGGCTGCGGCAAATCGACCACCTCGATGATGGTGATGCGGCTGCTGGACCCCACCTCCGGCACCATCCGCTTCGCCGGCGAGGCGATTTCCGCCATCCCCGCGCGCGGCTTCGCCAAGGCGACGATGCGCCCGCGCATCCAGATGGTGTTCCAGGACCCCACCGACAGCCTCAATCCGCGCCTGACCGCCGCCCGCGCCATCGCCGACCCGCTGCTGCGCATGGGCGACGCGCGCGGCGCCGCGCTGCGCGCGCGGGTGGAAGAACTTGCCCAGCTCGTCGGCCTGCCGCGCGACCTGCTGGACCGTTTCCCGCACCAGCTCTCCGGCGGCCAGAAGGCGCGCGTGGGCATCGCCCGCGCCATCGCGCTGGACCCGGCGCTGGTGATTCTCGACGAACCCACGGCGGCGCTGGATGTTTCGGTGCAGGCCGTGGTGCTCAACCTGCTGCACGACCTCAAGCAGCGGCTGGGCATGAGCTACCTGTTCGTCAGCCACGACCTCAACGTGGTGCGCCTGCTGTGCGACCGGGTGATCGTCATGCGCGCCGGGCGCATCGTGGAACAGGGGGTGACGGAAGACGTGCTCAACACGCCCCGGGACGAATACACGCGCGGCCTGCTCGCCGCCATCCCCCATCCACCCTCGTAATCATATCAAGGGTCATGAAGAATGACCCTTGATATGAGTCCTTGTTTGGCGCGCCGCCGCCCACCAACCCGGCGCGCGATACCGCCGTCCCTCAGCGATGGAAGAGTCATCGCTTCGTGCCATCGGTATCAGGCGGAGGGCAGCATCGGCTTGCCCTCATGCGCCACCAGCAGGTCGTGCATGTCGTTGGCGTGCTCTTCCTCGTTGCCGAGAATGCCTTCGAGCATGACGCGGGTGGTGGTGTCGTCGTTGCCGAAATAGCGGATCAGCTCGCGGTAATGCTCGCAGGCGATGCGCTCGGCGATGAGGTTCTCGCGGATCATGTCCACGAGGTCCTCGCCCTCCTTGTATTCGGAGGCGGAACGGCTGGCCAGCCCCTGCGGGTTGAAGTCGGGCTTGCCGCCGAGCTGGTTGATGCGCTCGGCCACTTCGGTCATGTGCCGCTGCTCCTCCGCCGCGTGCTCGGCGAATTCCGCGCGCACCGCCTCGGAGGAAATGCCGGAGGCGGCGATGGAATGCATGGTGTAGCGCAGCACGCAGACGATCTCGGTGGCCAGCACGGTCTGCAGGATATCGATCGTCTTCCGCACGTCGGCGGTATAGGCCGGCGTCACGGCGCCGTCGCCGAGGCGCTGGCGGGCGCGGGCACGCAGCGTCTTCACGTCGCTGAGGAAGGCGCCGCTGGGCTCCGCTGACTTTCGGGCGGATGAGGGCATGGAACTCTCCTGCGGGAAACACGCAGGGAAATCGCGGCCGGGCACGATGGTTCCGGCGCGGCGGCGCCAACATGCGTCGCTTGATCGCGGCGGTTTAAATAAGTAAGCCAATCCCGCATCTGCCTAGGGGCAAGCTCCGTTGAATATCCGTCATCGGCTTCTCGGCCTGCTCGCCGGCCCCTCCGCGCCGGTCGGCGCGGCCCCCCCTCCGTCGGCACTCCCGCCGGCGGCACCCCCTCTGGCGGCACAATCGCCCGCGCCCAAGCCGTCCGCCGAGGGCCTGGCTGGGCCGAAGCTCAATATCGGCAGCGGCTGGGACAATCGCGCGGGCTGGGTGAATATCGACATGCACGCCAGCCACAACCCCGATATCGTTGCCGATGCCACACGGCTGACGCCCATCGAGGACAACTACGCCGCCTATGCGCTCGCCCAGGACATCCTCGAACATATCCATCGCGACCGGGTGATGACCGCCCTGCGGGAGTGGAACCGCGTGCTGCGCCCCGGCGGCCTGCTGGAAATCCGCACCACGGACGTGATCGCCATCATCGACCTGATGCGCGAGCCCGAACGGGCCAACCCGGAACAGCACGACACGCTGCTGCGCTGCATGTTCGGCACCCAGGCCTATGCGGGCGATTTCCATCTCAGCGGCTTCACCGAGATCTGGATGAGGGACGCGCTGGAGAAAGCCGGGTTCGACGCGATCTATGTCGGCCGCAAGGACCAGTGGCTGCTCGATGTCGTGGGCCGCAAGATGCGTCACTGCCCGCCCGATCCGCTCATCGCCCTGGAGAGCGACGAGGCGTTCGTGGAAGGCGCCTACCGGCGCGTCCGGGGCTGCGGGCCGGACGAGGAAGGGCGCGCTTACTGGCTGAAGCAGCTGGCCTCCGGCATTCCGCGCGAAGCGCTCCTCGGCGCCCTTCAGGCGACAGGATAGCGCGCCCTTCAGGCGACGGGCTAGCGCGCCCTCCCCGCCCGGCCACGCCAGATCACTCCGCCGATACGAGGGTGATCGATCGCAGCGCGAGGCCGAGCGTGCGGGGGTCCGGGCTGATGTCCAGATCGATCGGCCGGGCCGCGTCCGGCAGGGTCAGCCGCAGCTTCAGCACGCGCGCCCCGTCCACCACCGGCGCGTCCTCGGGCCGGATCGGGATGTCGCGCGGCGCCTCGTCCGTTCCGAAAGCGTAGGTCAGTTCGGCGATGTCGCGATCGCCGACCCCCACCACCACGCGCTGGCGCCGGTGCCCCGGCGTCAACAGCATCCAGCCGGACAGCCGGATCGCGGCACCGGGCGGCAGGTCGAGCGGAAGCCGCAGGCGCAAGGTGGCCAGGCTGTCATCGGTCCAGGTGGCGTCGGCCTCGGCGCCGGCCCAGCCCAGGCCCAGCATCGCAAGTCCCGCCTGGCCCCGCACGGTGCGCAGGGGAATGCCGGGTTCGAGCATGGGCGGCGGGCCGACGGCGATCGGCTTCGCCTCCGGCGGCGCAGGGGCATGGCGGCGCCAGCCGGGTGCCCAGACATTCAGCCCGTCGATGCACGCGAGCAGGTCGGTCGCCGGATTCACCGTATCGACCGCCGCGGACGCGGTCGCGTCGTCGAGCACGTAGAGGGTTCGCGGGTCGCCGACGCCGTGCGTGATCTCCTCCAGCCCGCGCCGGCGGAGTTCGTCAAGCGCCGAGGTGGACACCCGGGCGAGATAGACGGCGTCGGTCGCCATGCCGTGGGTGAGGGCGAAATAGGAGAGGTCGCGCCAGTAGAGCACCGAATTCTCGGTGGGAATCCAGCGCAGCCGCGCATAGTGCCGGCTGGCCTCCTGCCAGAACGGGCTGCGCAGGACGGTGCGCCACTCGGTTCCGGTATCGGCGAACTTCGCCGCGAGCGGCCGCCAGCCCGGCGCGGTGTCGATCACCTGGACCAGCGCCGCGCCGGCCAGGACCAGTGCCGCACGGCGGGCCGGCATCGTGCGGACCACGCCGATGAGGGCCCAGAGCATGATCCCGTACACCGCCGGCCATACGAAACGGCCCGAGGACCGCAGCAGCGCGCCGACCGACTCGAACAGGCGCGGCAGCGGCACCACCGCGATCTCCACCGGGCCGAGCGCGAGATGGTTGGACAGCGCGAACAGCGCCATGCCGACCACCGCCACCACGAAGGGAACGAAGCGCAGCCGCCCGCCCGGGGCCGGCGCACGCGGCCCGCAAAACAGCCGTGCCAGGATGGAAACAACGAGAAGCAGGAAAACGCCGGTGCCGGGAAAGGCGAATCCCTCATGATCGCCGCGGCCGACATCGAGGCTCGGCCAGAAGAACGACCATCCGGCCCGCACCATCCCGCCGGCCCAGCTGACATGCACGTCGCCATCCACGAAGCTCAACAGATTGGCGCGGAAAACCCCGAAACCGTCCATCCGCGTGCCGTCCGACACCGCGAAGAAGCCGCCCAGCCACAGACCGGCCAGGGAGATCGCCGGGACCACCACGATCTCGGCGAGCCGCCACGCCCGCGGCGCGGCAGGCCAGATGGTCCGGCGCACGAGATCGGCCAGCCACAGCGCAAGCACCATCGCGAACAGATACGCATGGACGAGAACGGCGGCGAGGATGAACGCGCACCACCAGGCCGCCTGGCCACGCGCGGGCGGGCGCAGGCAGAGCCAGAACCCGGCGAGGATCAGCCATTGCGCGACCAGCGAGTAATGGCCGTAGAGCCGCCACATGAGCACCGGCGCGAAGCAGAACAGCACCGCCGCCAGCGCCTGCGCCAGCCGGCCCGGCGTGAACAGCGCGGTGAGCCGCACCGCGAAGAACGCCTGCAGCACGAGGCACAGGGCCAGCCAGGCGCCATGATATTGCCAAGGCCCCGCGGCCGGCGCGATCAGCCGCAGGGGCAGGGCGAGCAGCGGAATGGCGTCGGCGTAGAAGATGCTGGACCCGAGTTCCAACCCGTAATCGGGATTGGCGAAGGGCGGCCAGGAATAGGGCACCCGGCGAAAGAACGACCAGCCTACATAGTACTGGGCGGGATCGCTCGCGCCCAGCCAGCCGATATGCGACACCGGCAGGACCCCGACGCCGATCATCACGCAGAAGACGGAAAATCCGACCACCACCGCCACGGCGGCCTGCACGGGCCACCCGCGCGTCTTGAGAAGCCAAGCCAACGACACCCGCACCGAATCCTATCCGCCTCCCGCCCGCGCCAGGAGCGGCCGCACGGGGCGGGGTTTGGCAGAAACGGGCCGGGCTGGAAAGCGGGCGCCCGGCGGACGGTTCAGGGCAGCAGCGTCCACACTCCGTTGTCGAGTCGCACCATCACCCGCGAGCGCTCGTCCGTGCCGTAGCGCTGGCCGGGCGCGAAATTGTACACGGCATGGGTGCCCACCACGTTCTTCGTCGTCACCAGCGCCTCGCGCAGGGCGGCGCGGAATTCCGGCGTGCCCGGCTTGGCCGGCCCGGCCAGGGCGCGCTTCACCGCATCCGCCGCCACCAGCATCGTGTCGTAGCCATAGGCGGCGAAGGCGTCGTTGGATTTCTCCTTGTTGGCCTGCTCGTACAGCTCGCGGAAGCGCAGCGAGGTGGCGCGGATCGGGTTGTCGGCCGGCAGCTGCTCGGCCACCACCACCGGGCCGGTGGGGGCGACCACCCCGTTCACCGCGGCCCCGCCGACGCGCACGAACTCGGAATTGATGATGGCGTGGGTGCTGTACACCGGCCCGCGATAGCCGCGCTCGGCCAGCGCCAGATGCGGCAGCGCGCCCAGCGCGCCGGAGCCGCCGGTCAGCACCGCGTCCGGCCGGGCGGCGATGATCTTGAGCGTCTGCGGCGTGACGGAGGTATCGGTGCGGGCGTAGCGCTCGTTGGTCACCACCTTGATGCCCGCCGGCTCCGCCTCCTTGGTCAGCGTGTTATAGACCAGGTCGCCCCAGGCATCGTTGAAGCCGATGAAGGCGACGGTCTTCACCCCCGCCTTCTTCATCTGCTGCACCACCGCCGAGATCATCAGCGCCGGGTCCTGCGGAATGGTGATCTGCCAGTCGCCGCGCTCGCCGGCCACGAAGGCGTTGGCCATGATGATCATCGGCACCTTGGCCTCCGCCGCCACGCCGTACATGGCGAGCGAGGCGGGGGCGCCGGCGGAGCCGACCAGCATGTCCACATGGTCCTCCTCCACCAGCTTCTTGGCCGCGCGGGCCGAGGCGGCGGGGTCGGACGCATCGTCCATCACGATCAGCTGGATCTTGGTGCCGGCGACCTCCGTGCCGCCCGCCTCCCACGCCCTTATGCCCTTGATGTAGGGAATGCCGATCGAGGCGGTGGGCCCGGACTGGGACACCACGACGCCGATCTTCACCTGCGCCCGCGCCACCGCGCTGACCGTCAGCATCGACAGGACGGCCATCGCCGCCGCCTTCCAGAGCTTCATCCCCAGCCTCCCACGGCCATTGTTCGTTCATCGAGCCTGATATATTTTAAACTTCAAGGAAAGAGGGATCATCGCGCGCATGACGACCGAGCTGGCGCTGCTGCTGGCGCAGGACGGGGTCGCCACCGGCGCGATCTATGTGCTCGTCGCCCTCGGCATCGTGCTGCTGTTCCTGGTCACGCGCATCATCTTCGTCCCGTTCGGCGACCTCGTGGCCTATGCCTCGCTCTCGCTCGCGGCGTTGCAGGCGGGGCAGCTTCCGGGGACGATCTGGCTGGTCGCCGTGCTCGCGGTGCTCGCGGCGGTGTTCGAGGCGGCGGGGCTGCTGCGGGCCGGGCGCCTGAACCGCCTGCCGCGCGCCCTGGCGCTGTGGCTGGTGCTGCCGCTGCTGCCGGCGGCCCTCGCGCTGGGATTGGCCGGGCGCGACATCGGCGATGCCGCGCAGGTGCTGCTGACGCTGGCGCTGATCCTGCCCATCGGCCCGCTGCTCTACCGCATCGCCTTCCGCCCGATCGCCGACGCGCCGGTGCTGGTGCTGCTGATCGTCAGCGTGGTGCTGCATTTCGCCATATCCGGCGTGGCGCTGCTGTGCTTCGGGCCGGACGGCGCGCGGCCGCGGCCGCTGACCAACGCGGTGGTCGATGTGGCCGGCATGATCTTTCCCGGCCAGGCGCTGCTGATTCTCGCGGCCTCGCTGATCGCCGGCGTCGCCCTCTACGTGTTCTTCACCCGCAGCCTCACCGGCCGGGCGCTGCGCGCCACCGCGCTGAACCGGGTGGGGGCGCGGCTGGTGGGCATCAGGCCGGGCGTGGCGGGGGTGGTGGCCTTCCTGGCGGCGGGGCTGCTGGCCGGGCTGTCCGGCATCCTGATCGGACCGGTGACCACGCTATTCTACGACAGCGGCTTCGTGCTCGGGCTGAAGGCCTTCGTCGGCGCCATCATCGGCGGGCTGGTGAGCTGGCCGGGGGCGGTGCTCGGCGCGCTGTTCGTCGGCCAGCTCGAAAGCTTCACCGCCTTCTACAACAGCGCGTTCAAGGAGGTGGTGGTGTTCGCCGTGCTGGTGCCGGTGCTGATCCTGCGCTCCCTCGCCAGCCCCGCCGAGGATGACGAGGAGGCGGAGGAGCTGTGAGGCCGATCGCGATCCTCGGCGCCGTCGTCGTCGCCTTCCTGCCGCTGGTCGCCGGCACCTACGGCACCACGCTGCTGAACTATGTCGGCATGAGCGCCCTGGTCGCGCTCGGCCTGGTGCTGCTCACCGGCGTCGGCGGCCTCACCTCGTTCGGCCAGGCGGCCGTGGTCGGGCTGGGCGCCTATGCCACGGCCTGGCTGTCGGCGCAGGGCTACTCACCCTGGCTCGGCCTGCTGCTGGCCCTGGCGCTGACCGGGGGGATCACCGCGCTGCTGGGGGCGGCGACGCTGCGGCTCGGCGGCCATCTGCTGCCGCTCTCCACCATCGCCTGGGGGCTGGCGCTGTTCTTCCTGTTCGGAAACCTGGAGATGCTGGGCCAGCACAACGGCATGGCCGACATCCCGCCGGTGCGCATCCTCGGCTTCGCCCTGCTCAGCCCCGCCGCCTGCTTCTACCTGATCTGGCTGCTGCTCGGCGCCTGCCTGCTGCTCTGCGCCAACCTGCTCGACAGCCGGCAGGGTCGCGCCATCCGCAGCCTGCGCGGCGGCACCGCCATGGCCGAGAGCCTGGGCATCGACACGTTCCGGGTGCGGCTGGTCGTCTTCGTCATCGCCGGGCTGCTCGCCGGGCTGTCGGGCTGGCTGCTCGCCCATGTGCAGCGCTTCATCAGCCCCACCGCCTTCGATGTCAGCCAGGGCATCGAGTATCTGTTCATGGCCATGCTCGGCGGCGCCGGGCACATCATGGGCGCGGTGCTCGGCGCCGCCGTCGTCACCTTCGCGCGCGACGCCCTTCAGGATTTGCTGCCGCATGTGATGGCCAATAGCGGTCCCGTCGAGATCATCGTGTTCAGCGCGCTGTTCATCCTGGTGGTGCAGTTCGCGCGCGGCGGGCTGATCCCGGCGGTGTCCCGCCTGCTGCCCGCCCGCAAGCCCGCGCCGATCGCCGACGCCCCACCCCTGAAGCGCCGCCCGCCCCCCGCGCCGGGCACGCCCATCCTGTCGGTGCGGGACGCGGAGAAGCGGTTCGGCGGCCTGCTCGCGGTCAACCGCGTGGGGTTCGACCTCGCGGCCGGCGAAATCCTCGGCCTGATCGGGCCGAACGGCGCCGGCAAGAGCACGATGTTCAACCTCATCACCGGCGCCCTGCCCCCCACCGGCGGCCGCATCACCTTTCTCGGCGAGGACATCACCGGCGCCCGCGCCCGGCGCATCGCCGCCTTGGGCATGGCCCGCACCTTCCAGCATGTCCGCCTGCGCCCGACCATGACCGCGCTGGAGAACGTCATGCTCGGCACCCATCTGCGCACCCACGCCGGCACGCTGCGCGGCGCCCTGCGGCTCGACCGTGCCGAGGAAGCCATGGCCCGCGCCGAGGCCCTGCGCCAGCTCGACCGTGTCGGCCTCGCCGAGGACGCGCACCTTCAAGCCGGCAACCTCGCCCTCGGCCGCCAGCGCGTGCTGGAAGTGGCCCGCGCGCTGGCCGCCGACCCCGTGCTGATCGTGCTCGACGAACCCGCCGCCGGGCTGCGCAAGCTGGAGAAGGACGCGCTCGCCGCCCTGCTGCGCCAGTTGCGGGCGGAGGGCATGACCATCCTGCTGGTCGAGCACGACATGGATTTCGTCATGGGGCTGGTGGACCGCATCGTGGTGATGGATTTCGGCACCCGCCTCGCCGAAGGCCCGCCCGCCGCCATCCGCGCCGACCCGGCGGTGCAGGAAGCCTATCTCGGGGGCGTGGCATGACCGCGCTGCTGTCCGCGAGCGGCGTGCATGCCGGATACGGCCATGTCGAGGCGGTGCGCGGCGTGTCGCTGGACGTGCCCGCCGGCGGGGTGGTCACCGTCATCGGCCCCAACGGCGCGGGCAAGACCACGCTGCTCGCCGCGCTGATGGGCCTGCTGCCCGCCACGGGGCATGTCACCTATGACGGCGCCGACCTCGCCGATCTCGACGTGGAGGACCGCGTCGCCGCCGGGCTGTGCCTGGTGCCCGAGAAGCGCGAGCTGTTCGCGGAGATGAGCGTCGCCGACAATCTGCTGCTCGGCGCCTACGCCCATCGCCGCGACCGCGCCGGCATCGCCCGGGGCCTCGATGACGTCTACGCCCGCTTCCCCCGCCTCGCCGAACGCCGCGCCCAGCGCGCCGGCACCCTCTCGGGCGGCGAGCGGCAGATGCTCGCCCTCGGCCGCGCCCTGATGTCCCGCCCCCGCCTGCTGATGCTGGACGAACCGAGCCTCGGCCTGGCACCGCTGATCGTGCGCGAGATCTTCCACATCATCGCCGGGCTGTGCGAGACCGGGGTCGCCATCCTGCTCGTCGAGCAGAACGCCCGCGCCGCGCTGCAAAGTGCGACCTACGGCTATGTGCTGGAGGGCGGCGAGATCGCCCTGCACGGGCCGGCTTCCGACCTTCTCCATGACCCGCGCGTCAGCGCAACCTATCTGGGCGGCGATGCACACTGAATTCACCCTCCCCGACCTGCTGCGCGCCCAGGCCGCGCGCTTCGGCGACAAGCCGCTGTTCCGCTTCGGCGACACCGTCTGGAGCTTCGCGGACGCCGAAGCCATCGCCGCCGGCAGCGCCGCCCGGCTCGCCGCGGCCGGGGTGGAGAAGGGCGACCGCGTCGCCATTCTCTGCCCCAACCGGCCGGAACTGCTGGAGCTATATCTCGGCTGCCTGTGGCGCGGCGCCATCGCCGTGCCGATCAACGTCGCCTCGCGCGGCCCGCAGCTGCGCCACATCTTCGCCAATTGCGGCGCGAAGCTGCTGATGGTGGAACCGGAGTTGCGCGAAGCCCTGGACAGCATCGGCGACCCCGCCGTGCTGCCACCGCTGATCTGGTCCACCGACGCGCTGCCGCCCCGCCAAGCCGCCATCGAGCCCGCCACGCTGCGGCCCGGCGACACCGCGGTGATCCTCTACACCTCCGGCACCACCGGCCCGTCCAAGGGCGTGTGCTGCCCGCATGCCCAGATGGTCTGGTGGGGCATCCATACCGGCCGGCTGCTCGGGGTGACCGAGCACGACGTGCTCTGCACCACCCTGCCGCTGTTCCACACCAACGCGCTCAACACCTTCTACCAGGCGCTGGTGCATGGCGCGACGATGGTGCTGGAACGCCGCTTCTCCGCCTCCGGCTTCTGGCCGGCGATGATCGCGGCCAAGGCCACCATCGGCTACGTGCTCGGCGCCATGGTGCCCATCCTGCTCTCGCGCCCGCCCTCGCCGGCCGAGCGCGAGCACACGGTCCGCGTCGCCCTCGCCCCCGGCGTGCCCGGCCATCTCCAGAAGCCGTTCACCGAGCGCACCGGCATGGGGCTGATCGACGGCTACGGCTCCACCGAAACCAACTTCACCATCGGCACCACCCTGGACCGCCAGCGGCCCGGCCTGATGGGTCCCGTCGTGGAGGGGTTCCAGGCCCGCGTGGTGGACGAGGACGACAACGAGGTGCCGCCCGGCACCCCCGGCGAACTCATCATGCGCGCCGACGCCCCCTTCGCCTTCGCCACCGGCTACTGGGCCATGCCGGAAAAGACCGTCGAGGCCTGGCGCAATCTGTGGTTCCACAGCGGCGACCGGGTGGTGATGACCGAGGACGGCTGGTTCCGCTTCATGGACCGCATGAAGGACGCCATCCGCCGGCGCGGCGAGAACATCTCCGCCTTCGAGGTGGAGCAGGTGCTGCTCACCCATAAGGATATCGACGCCGCCGCCGTCTTCGCCGTGCGCTCCGAACTCGCCGAGGACGAGGTGATGGCCGCGCTCATCGTCCGCCCCGGCAGCGCCCTCACACCCGAGGCGGTGATCGCCCATTGCGCCCCCCAGCTCGCCTATTTCGCCGTGCCCCGCTTCATCGACTTCGTCACCGCCATGCCGCTCACCGAAAGCGGCAAGGTGCGCAAATTCGTGCTGTCCGAACGCGGCGTGACCCAATCCACCTGGGACCGGCAGATCGCCGATCCCACGCAGGTCCGCCAGAAACCATCCGGGGGCTGACGCCTTCCCCTGGCAATGGTATGCCCGCCCGGTCATTCGGAGAGGGAGGCGGGCATGGCCGCGCAATTCTGGTACGACGGCGTGTGGATGGACGAGAACCCGCGCCTGACCGGCCCGGCCGACCACGCCTTCTGGCAAGCCTCCATCGTGTTCGACGGCGCGCGGTCCATCGGCGGGCTGGCCCCCGACCTCGACCTGCACTGCCTGCGCGCCGTCGCCTCCGCCCGCGCCATGGGGCTGGAACCGCGCAAGACCGCCGAGGAAATCCAGGCCCTCTGCGTCGAAGGCATCCGCCGCTTCCCGCGCGAGGCCGTGCTCTACGTCAAGCCGATGTTCTTCGGCGGCGGCGGGCACCTCGCCATCACCTCCGTCACCACGGACTTCGTGCTGCACATCTTCGAAGCCCCCCTGCCCTCGCCCGGCGGCTTCTCCGCCACCCTCTCCCCGCTCCGCCGTCCGGCACCGGAAATGGCGCCCACCGACGCCAAGGCCGCCTGCCTCTACCCCAACTCCGACCGTGCCACCCGCGAAGCCAACAGCCGCGGCTTCGACCACGCGGTGATGCGCGACCCCTGGGACAACATCGCCGAATTCGCCTTCGCCAACCTGATGATCGCCAAGAACGGCCGCGTGCTGACCCCCACCGCCAATGGCACCTTCCTCGCCGGCATCACCCGCAAACGCGTGCTCAGCCTGCTCAACGAAGCCGAAATCGAAGCCACGGAAGCCAAGCTGACCGTGGAAGACCTGCACAGCGCCGACGAAATCTTCACCACCGGCAATTACGGCAAGGTGACCGTGTGCACCCGCTTCGAAAACCGCGAACTCAACGCCGGGCCGATCGCGGCGGAAGCACGGCGGCGGTATTTCGAATGGGCGGAACAGTTCCGGGTGCATTGAAGGGGAAGGAAGGAAGCGTCTTCTTTTTCTGAAGAAAAAGAAGCAAAAAGACTTTGCTCG
>CAMFLK010000011.1 GCA_945957135.1 uncultured Rhodospirillales bacterium | reverse complement strand
GGTAAGCCCTTCCAGCTGACCCAGAAGGATGGCGGCGGCGAGATCGTGCGGCGTCATCCCGGCGGTCTAGCAGCCGGTTCCCCGAAACGAAAGCGGCCGGCGGGAAGTCCCGCCGGCCGCGATCGAAAAAGCCAAGCTGACCGGGTTACTGCGCGGGCTGGCCGTGCACCCGGTCCAGCTCCTTCTGGTTGAGCATGTCGGTGGCGGACATGCGCGCGGGACGGCCCTTGGCGGAGGCGACGCGCATGGCGCCACCCTCACCGGCGGCGGTGCGAACCGCGCCACCTTCACCGGCGGCGACGCGCATGGCGCCACCCTCACCGGCGGCGGTGCGGACCGCGCCACCTTCACCGGCTGCGACGCGCATGGCGCCACCCTCACCGGCGGCGACACGCATGGCGCCACCTTCACCGGCGGCGGTGCGCATGGCCCCACCTTCGCCAGCGGCGACACGCATCGCGCCACCCTCACCGGCGGCGGTGCGCATGGCGCCACCCTCACCGGCGGCGACACGCATGGCGCCACCTTCACCGGCGGCGGTGCGCATGGCCCCACCTTCGCCAGCGGCGACACGCATCGCGCCACCCTCACCGGCGGCGGTGCGCATGGCCCCACCTTCACCGGCGGCGGTGCGCATGGCACCACCCTCACCGGCGGCGGTGCGCATGGCACCACCCTCACCGGCGGCGGTGCGCATGGCCCCACCTTCGCCAGCGGCGACGCGCATGGCGCCACCTTCGCCAGCGGCGGTGCGCATGGCGCCACCTTCACCGGCGGCGGTGCGCATGGCGCCACCTTCACCGGCGGCGGTGCGCATGGCGCCACCTTCGCCAGCGGCGACGCGCATCGCACCACCCTCACCGGCGGCGGTGCGCATGGCGCCACCTTCGCCAGCGGCGACGCGCATGGCGCCACCCTCACCGGCGGCGGTGCGCATGGCCCCACCTTCACCGGCGGCGACGCGCATGGCGCCACCCTCACCGGCGGCGGTGCGCATGGCGCCACCCTCACCAGCGGCGGTGCGCATGGCCCCACCTTCACCAGCGGCGACGCGCATGGCGCCACCCTCACCAGCGGCGGTGCGCATCGCGCCGCCCTCACCGGCGGCGGTCGTCACGGTGCCGGCAGGGGCCGGCGCAGGGGCGACGGCGGCGGTCTGCGGCGGGTTGGTCGCACAGGCAGCCAGGCCGACGAGCAGGGCCGCCGCGGCGGTGGCGGACAACAGACGGGACTTGGTCATGACACTTGCTCTCTCAGTTGGGGCACACAGCTCGTGGCCCGAATTGGGTTGCCTGCGGCCCGCCTTACCGGTCGGCCACCTGCGCTCGAACTGTTTCTACGACAGTCCACATTACAGGACCATGGCGCAGATGTGGTCCAATGCGCATGTCGTTCAAGCCGGGGTCGCAATTGCATTCCTGTAAGAAAGGCATTGCTGGGCCGCGTAACGCCCGCCGCGCACGAATGTCTTTCCCCATGAGATGCGCCTGCCTATATAAACGCGTCAAGGCCAGAGTTTCCGCGCCGGCAGGCGGGCGCGGGCGGCCAGGAGACAGACGATGGATGTTCCCCGTCGGACATTGTTGCTGGGCGCGGCCGGAACGGCCCTCGCGCGGCCCGTGATCGCCGCCACCGGCCCGGCCGCCGAACAGACGGCCTGGGACTTCTCCTTCCAGGACATCGACGGCGGCAAGCTGGACCTGGGCGCCTATCGCGGCCGGGTGCTGATGGTGGTGAACACGGCCAGCTTCTGCGGCTTCACCTATCAGTACGAGGCGCTTGAGGCGCTGCACAAGCGGCTCAACGGCCAGGGCCTGACCGTCATCGGGGTGCCGACCCAGGATTTCGACCAGGAATCGGACAGCAATGCCCAGGTCAAGAAGTTCTGCGAGGTCTCCTACGGCATCGACTTCCCGCTGGCCGGCCTGTCGCACGTGAAGGGGGCGCAGGCGCACCCGTTCTACCGCTGGGTGAAGGCGCGCAAGAACTGGGAACCGGCGTGGAATTTCGGCAAGGTGGTCATCGGCCGCAACGGCCAGCCGGTGGCCTGCTACGGCTCCTCGGATGAGCCGTCCGGCCCGCGCATCACCGCCACGCTGGATGCCGCCCTGAAGATGGCGGCAGCCTGACCTTACCCATTGCCTTCCGGCCCGCCGGCGCCGAAGACGCTTCGGTGCTGTGGCGCTTTCTCGCCATCGCCGCCCACGAGCCCGATGAGGCGGCGGCACGGGCCACGCAGGTCGTCGCCGCGCATCTGGCCGGCTGGCCCCGGAAGGGGGATTTCGGGGTCGTCGCCGAACGCGCGGGGGACGCGATCGGCGCCGCCTGGGCGCGGCAATTCCTGCCGGCGGAAGAACCGTCCTGGTTCGCCGGGCCGGACATGCCGGAAATTTCCATCGGCGTGGCGCCCGCGGCGCGCGGCCAGGGCGTGGGCTTGGCCCTGCTGCACCGCCTGACGGAGATGGCGCGGGCGCGCCGCTGCGCCGGGCTGTGCCTGAACGTGCGCGACAGCAACCCGGCCCGCCGCCTCTATGCCCGCGCCGGGTTCCGGCTGGTCGAGGGGGTGGCGATCCCCAACCGGGTGGGCGGCGTGTCCGTCGCGATGCGGCTGGACCTGCCGCCCTGAAACCTGGAGCGTGATGACGTTTGGCAGAATCGCCAAAAAGTCTGAATCACGCGATCGAACAAAGGCATAGAGCGGGATGGCTGAGCGCAAGCGATGTCATCCCGCTCTAATGCGCGGCGCCGAGATAGGCGGCGCGCACGGCGGGATCGTTCTTCAGCGCGTGCGCCTCGCCCTCGGCGGTCACGCGCCCGTTCTCGAGAACATAGGCGTAGTCGGCCACGTCCAGCGCGGCGGCGGCGAACTGCTCCACCAGCAGCATGGTCACGCGCCGTGTCTTCAGCCGCGCGATGATGGCGAACACCTCCTCCACCAGGCGCGGGGCCAGGCCCATCGAGGGTTCGTCCAGCAGCAGCACCTCGGGGTTCAGCATCAGCGCGCGGGCCATGGCGAGCATCTGCTGCTCGCCGCCGGAGAGCGTGCCGGCCAGCTGGGTGCGGCGTTCGGCGAGGCGGGGAAACAGCTCGAGCTGGGTTTCCAGGTCGCGCTTCACGTCCCCGCGCGCCCGGCTGCCGGTGATGCGCGCGAAGGCGCCAAGCAGCACGTTGTCCTGCACCGACAGCGCCGGGAACACCCGCCGCCCCTCCGGCGAATGCGCGAGCCCCCGCCGGCTGATCTCGAAGGCGGGCAGGCCCGTGATGTCCGCGCCGCCCAGCCGCACCGCGCCCGCCTGCGGGCGGATCATGCCGGACAGGGCGCGCAGCGTGGTGGTCTTGCCCGCGCCGTTGGAGCCGATCAGCGTGACCAGCCTGCCTTCCGGCACGTTCAGGGAAATCCCTTGCAGCACCTGCACCTTTCCGTAGCCGGCGACGAGGCGATCGACCTCCAGCATGTCAGGCCGCCTCCGCCGCGCCGCCGAGATAGGCGGCGATCACCTTGGGGTCGGCCTGCACCTCCGCCGGCTTGCCCTCGGCGATCTTCTGGCCGAAATCCAGCACCGTCACCCGGTCCGACAGCTGCATCACCACGTCCATGTGGTGCTCGATCAGCACGATGGTCACACCGTGGTCGCGCACCTTGCGAATGATGGTCATCAGCTCCGCGATATCCGGCGCCGTCAGCCCCGCCGCCGGCTCGTCGAGCAGCAGCAGCAGCGGGTCGAGCGCCAGCGCGCGGGCGATCTCCAGCAGGCGCTGCTTGCCATAGGGCAGGTTGCGCGCCTCCTCATTGGCCAGCGCCTCCAGCCCCACGAAGCGCAGCAGGCTCGCCGCCCGCAGCCGCGCCGCCGCCTCCTCCCGCCGCGCCCGCGGCGTGGCCAGCGCCACGTCGGCCACCGTGGCGCGGTAGGTGTGATTCAGTCCGACCAGCACGTTCTCGATCACCGTCAGCTCGCCGAACAGCTGCACGTTCTGGAAGGTGCGCGCGATGCCCGCGGCCGCGATCGCCGGCGATTTGCGCCCGATCACCGACGCGCCGGAAAACACGATGTCTCCGCCGGTGGGCACGTAGATGCCGGTCAGCACGTTCATCATCGTGCTCTTGCCGGAACCGTTGGGGCCGATCAGCCCATGCACCGTGCCCGTGTCCACCCGCAGATCGACCTCGTTCAGCGCCCGCAGCCCGCCGAACTGCATCACCACGCGGCGCACATCGAGCAGCGGCCCGCTGCCCGCCTTCGCCGCCTCGCCCCAGACATGCGCGTCGTCGCCATGCGCGGCGATCGCCACATGGCCCCGCCGCAGCGCCGGATGCAGCCGCCCCGCCGCCTGACGCAGGAACCCCCAGATGCCCTCCGGCAGGTAATAGACGACGAACAGGATCATCATGCCGAAGACCGTGTTCTTGTAGTCGGTGATCTGCTGCAGCAGCAGCGCGAACACGAAGAACGCCACGCACAGCCCCACGGGCACGGCAATCCGCACCCGCCGCTCCGGCGCCCGCGCCATCGCGATCCCGCCGGCCACCACCGCCACCAGGGCGATGATCCCCGCGGCAATGCGGAACTGCTCGATATCCGCCAGCAGGTTCGGCAGATACACCACGATCGCCGCCCCGATGATCGGGCCCACGCGCGACTTGCGCCCGCCCATCGTCACGGCCAACAGAAACTGGATCGACAGCTCGAAGGTGAAATTGTTCGGCGCGATATACTGCTCCGAATAGGCGAACAGCACCCCCGCCAGCCCCGCGAACCCGGCACTCAGCACGAAGGCCAGCACCTTGTTGCGATACACGCTGACCGCCATGCAATCCGCCGCGATCGGGCTGTCGCGCAACGCCTCGAACGCCCGGCCGAACCGCGAGGCCAGCAGCCGGTTGATCACCACCAGCGTCAAAACCAGCGCCAGCACCGCGACATAATAGAACTCGACCTGCCGCATCGTGCGCACGGACATGTCCAGGAACGGCAAACTCTCCGCCCAGTCCCGCACATCCACGAACAACGGCGTGTTGAGCGAAATTCCCTGCGGGCCATTGGTGAGAAACGTCATCTCGTTGATGAGGATCTGCACCACCGTCGCGAACGCCAAGGTCACCATCGCCAGATACGGCCCGGTGACCCTGAGCGCCGGCAAAGCCAACACCGCCCCGAACACGCACGCCACCACAATCCCCGCCGGCACCGCCCAGCCGAACCCCACATCCAGCTGAAACGCCAAAACCCCCGCCGTGTAAGCTCCCACCCCGAACAAGGCGGAATGCCCCAAGGACACCTCGCCCGTGTAGCCGAACACAATGTCCAGCCCCAACGTCACGATCGAATAGATCGCGATCACCATCACCAGATGCAGGTAATACGGACTGCCCACCACGAACGGAAACACCAGCGCCGCCGCGAGCGCGATGATCGTGGCTGCGGGTTTCATGATGTGGCTCGGGAAAGGAAGGCGAGGGGCGCTGCCCCTCGACCCCGCTGGGGCCTTAGGCCCCAGACCCCATTCGTTTGAAGCGGTACGGCCTTTGCCATTTCCCGGGCGAAGCCAAGCATCTTCGCGGGCCAGCGGTATTGATTGGGCCTTCGGCCCGAAGAAAAAGTAGTGGGGTCTGGGGCCTGAGGCCCCCGCCGCGACCTCTTGTCGCGGCTGCGGTCCAGGGCAGAGCCCTGGCCTTTCTTCTTCTCCTCCATCCTTCAGACTTTCTTGATCGCCATCGTCCCGAACAGGCCCGATGGTTTGATGGAGAGCACCAGCAGCAGCAGTACCAAGCCAGGAACGTCTTTGTAGCCGGTGGACAAATAGAAGCCCGTCAAAGTCTCCGTCACGCCCAGGATCAATCCGCCGACGATGACGCCGAGGCCGCTGTTGAGGCCGCCGATGATGGCGACGGCGAAGGCTTTCAGGCCGAGCACGCCGCCCATGGCGGCGCCTGTGAGCGTGACCGGGGCGATGAGCACGCCGGCGAAGGCGGCGGTCATGGAGGAGAGGGCGTAGGAGAAGGTGATGACGAGGGAGGTGTTGATGCCCATCAGCCCGGCCGCGTCGCGATCGTTGGCGGTGGCGACGACGGCTTTGCCGTAGATGGAGCGGCGGTTGAAGGTTTCGACGGCGAGCATCATGGCGAGCGCGCCGACGACGATGGCGATTTCCATCGGCAGCACGCGCACGCCGGCCAGGCTGAGCGGGGTTTCCGGCAGGGGCGAGGGGAATTTGAGGGCGTCGCGGCCCCAGATGTTCTCGGCGAGGTTGCGGAAGATGATGCCCAGCGCGATGGTGGCCATGATCCATCCGGCTTCGGAATTGGTGCGGATGGCCTGGCGCACGCCGAGCCGTTCCACCACCGCGCCTTGCAGCAATCCGAAGGCGAGCACGATGGGCAGCATCAGCCAGTAGCCGGTGAGGCTGACCGTGGTCAGCCCCACCAGCGAGCCCAGCATGAGCGCTTCGCCCTGCCCGAAATTGAGGGTTTTCGAGGTGGCGAAGGTGAGCTGGTAGCCGAAGGCGATCACGCCGTAGATCATGCCCACGGCGATGCCGCTGGCGATGAGCTGGGCGAGGATCAGCATCGGTTCGCGGCCTTCAGTTCGCGCGCGGCTTGGTGCGCACGGCGTTGGCGCCGGCGATGTCCTCGTCGCGTTCGGCGACCACGCGGCCGTTCTTCACCAGGCCGAAGACGGGGATGTTGGCGGTGATCGCCTCGTGGTCGGTGGTGCTGAACGGCTTGTCGTAGATGGTGACCACGCCTTCCACTTTCGTGGTCAGGTTCTCCAGCGCCTCGCGGATCTTGCGCCCGTCGGTCGATTTCGCCTGGGTGATGGCGGCGGCGAGCAGCAGCACGCTGTCATAGCCCTGGGCGGCGGAGATCGGCGAGGGGATGCGGTCCACCTTGTAGGCCTGCTGGTAGGCTTCGATGAACGCCTTGCGCTTGGGCGTGGTCGGCGCCTGGATGAAGGTCTGCGGCATCACCGCGCCGTCGCCGTTGGCACCGGCATTGTCGATGAAGGTGGACATCGACAGGGTCCAGCTGCCCACCAGCGGCACTTTCCAGCCCAGCTTGGCCATGCCGTTGGCGATCTGCGCCAGTTCGGGGCCGATGCCGTAGGTCAGGATCACGTCCGCCCCGGCTTCCTTGGCGCGCAGCAGCTGCGCGGTCATGTCGGTGTCGCCGATGTTGAATTTCTCGATGGCGACGGGTTTGACGTTTTTGGCGGCCAGCGCGCGTTCCAAATCCTCGCGGCCGAGCTGGCCGTAGTTGGTGCTATCGGCCAGGATCGCCGGCTTCTTGAAGCCGCGCCGGCCGATCGCCTCGTCCACGATCATGCCGCTCTGGATCACGTCGTTGGCCGAGAAGCGGAACACGTAGTTGTTCTTGAATTTCGGGGCTACGAATTGCTGGGTGATCAGCGTGCCCGTGGCCACGTTGTTCAGCACGGGGATTTCGGCTTCCTGGTAGAAGCGCTGGGAGGCCAGCGCCACGCCGGTGTTGATGTAGCCGAGGGTGGCGATCACCTGCTCCTTGTTGATGAGTTCCTGGGCGATCTGCACACCCACCTCATTGCGCGCCTCGTCGTCGCGTTCCACCAGCACCAGCGGCCGGCCGAGCACGCCGCCGGCCTTGTTGATCTCGGCCACCGCGAGCTTCACGCCGTCGCGCATCGACACGCCCATGGAGGCCGAGCCCCCGGTGAACGGGCCGGACAGGCCGATCTTGATGGGCTGCTGCGCCTGGGCGGTGCCGGCCAGCATGGTGAAGGCGGCCAGGGCCAGCATGCGTCGCGCGATGCGCATCGTTTCGTCTCCCGGGTTGTTGTTGGGGGCCGGAATACCGGCTTGGCCCTGCCCTTATCACGGTCTCGTGTGGGCGCAAACTTCGCGCACAGCGCGGCCGGGCTATGACTTTCACGGCATGGCGCGATCGCGTTGCGCCCCGCTCTGCTAAAGTTTCGGGCCTGAATGCAGGAGGCTTCATGGCAGGGCGGTTCGACTCCCGGCTCACGCTGTTGCAGGCCGTGCCGCGCGGGTCGGTTCCGGCCGGGCGGGTGGTGGTGCTGGCGGCGCGCATCATGGCCAGCTGCGCCATTCCGCGCGGCAGCCTGGTGGTTCCGGCCGTGGACGAGTCCGTGCGGGTGCGCGCCAGCGCGGCCAATCCCGCCCCCGATGCGGCGAGCGGCGGGCTGGTTCGTGCCGGCACGCACGACCAATCCAACGTGCTGGAGCTGGCATGCTGGAATATCGGCGAGCCGCAGAGCTTGAATTTCACCGGCAATCGCACCCATGCCGAGCGGCAGATGGTGGAATATCTCAAGGCGATGGAGGCGGCGGCGCCGGGGTTTTTCGGCTCCATCGTCTCGATCGAGATCGACATCAACCGCAGCCCCTGCACGGCCTGCGCGGATTCCCTGTGCGGCCTGCTGAACCGCATCCGCGCCGCGCGGCCGGCGGTGGCCGCGCCGGTACGGATGATGGGCGGGCGCAAGGTGTTTTCCTCCCCCAGCGCCGCGCCGGTTCCCGCGACCCTGCGCTGGCAGGCGCTGCATGCCGGCGGCCCGCAGGCGACGAATTGGGCCGCGCTGCTGGAGCTGAGCCGCGCCGGATGGCGGTTGCTCAGCCCGGCCGACGCCCGGCCGGGACCCGGCAGCGTGCATCAGGGGCTGGTCACGGTGGGCAATCTCTGATTGATCTCGGCCATGGACCTCAAACCGCCCAAGCCCCGGATGAGCGCGCGTGCCGAGGCCGAGCACGCGGCGCGGCTGGCGCGTGAGGCCGCGGCGCTGCGCGAGAACCTGCGGCGGCGCAAGGCGCAGGTGCGGGCGCGGGAGGAGAAGGACGAATCTTCACCTGCCGAGGAAAAAGACCCGGACTAGCCCCTGTTTACGCCACCGCCCCGCTCCGCTAGACCCCGCCGCGACGGAAAGCAGGAAGGTCCCGGCCATGCCCGTGATGTCCGACATCTGGATCCGGCGCATGGCGCTGGAGCGCGGCATGATCGAGCCGTTCGTGGAGACGCAGAAGCGGGCGGGGGTCATCAGCTACGGCCTGTCCAGCTACGGCTACGACGCCCGGGTGTCCGACCAGTTCAAGGTGTTCACCAATGTCGATTCCGCGGTGGTGGACCCCAAGGCGTTCAGCCCCGACAGCTTCGTCGATCGCCAGCAGCCGGTGTGCATCGTGCCGCCCAACAGCTTCGCGCTGGCCCATACGGTCGAGTATTTCCGCATTCCGCGCGACGTGCTGGTGGTGTGCCTGGGCAAGTCAACCTACGCGCGCTGCGGCATCATCGTGAATGTGACGCCGCTGGAGCCGGAATGGGAGGGGCAGGTGACCATCGAGATCAGCAACACCACCCCGCTGCCAGCCAAGATCTACGCCTTCGAGGGCATTTGCCAGTTCCTGTTCCTGCAAGGCGAGCAGCCCTGCGAGACCAGCTACGCGGACAAGGCCGGGAAATACATGGGCCAACGTGGTGTGGCACTTCCACGGCTCGGTTAAAGTAGAGTAAGAAGATACATGGACAAGATTCGCATCCGCGGCGGCCGGCCGCTCCACGGCGAGATCATCATCCGCGGCGCCAAGAACGCCGGCCTGCCGCTGATGGCGGCGGGGCTGCTGACGGACGAGCGGGTGGTGCTCACCAACGTGCCCCTGCTCGAGGACATCCGCACCATGACGGCGCTGCTGCGGCAGCACGGCCTGGCGGTGGAGAAGCCGAACAACGAGGGCGAGGCCGGGCGGGTGCTGTCGATCGGCGGCCCCATCACCAACACCGAGGCGCCCTACGACATCGTGCGCAAGATGCGCGCCTCCATCCTGGTGCTCGGCCCGCTGGTGGCACGAGTGGGGGAGGCGCGGGTGTCGCTGCCCGGCGGCTGCTCCATCGGCACGCGGCCGGTCGATCTGCACCTGAAGGGGCTGGAGCAGATGGGCGCCGTCGTCTCGCTCGACGGCGGCTACATCACCGCCACCGCGCCCGCCGGGCTGCGCGGGGCCACCATCCTGATGCCGTTCCCCAGCGTCGGCGCCACCGAGAACCTGATGATGGCGGCGTGCCTGGCCAACGGGCAGACGGTGATCGCCAATGCCGCGCGCGAGCCGGAGATTTCCGACCTCGCCGCCTGCCTGGTCTCCATGGGTGCCCGCATCGCCGGCATCGGCACCGATCGGCTGACCATCGAGGGGGTGGACCGGCTGCACGGCACCACCCACCCGATCGTCGCCGACCGGATCGAGACCGGCACCTATGCCTGCGCCGCCGCCATCACCGGCGGCAGCGTGCATCTGCGCGGCGGGCGGCTGGCCCATCTCGGCGCGGTGGCGCAGAGCCTGGCCGAAGCCGGCGTGGAAATGACCGAGCAGGAGGACGGCATCACCGTCCGACGCCTCAACGGCCTGCACGGCGCGGATGTGATGACCGAGCCCTATCCCGGCTTCCCCACGGACATGCAGGCCCAGTTCATGGCGCTGATGTCGGTCTCCGACGGCGCGGCGATGCTGACCGAGACGATCTTCGAGAACCGGTTCATGCACGTGCCGGAGCTGAACCGCATGGGCGCGCGCATCAACGTGCACGGCTCGTCGGCCATCGTGCGCGGCGTGCCGCAGCTTTCGGGCGCGCCGGTGATGGCGACCGACCTGCGCGCCTCCGTCTCGCTGGTGCTGGCCGGGCTGGCGGCGCGCGGCGAGACGGTGGTGAACCGCGTCTATCACCTCGACCGCGGCTACGAGGCGGTGGAGGAGAAGCTGGCCGCCTGCGGCGCCGACATAGAACGTCTGCCCGGCTGAGCCTTCCGCCGCCGGCCCGCGCGGTGTAGTGGCTGCCCACTGCAACGCCGGAGTGCCGATGACCGCCCACGCACGGGCCGCCGCCCTCGAGCCGGAGCTCGACGGCAAGCTGATCCTCGCCTTGCCCAAGGGCCGCATCCTCGGGGAATGCGGGCCCTTGCTGGCGCGCGCGGGCATCACGCCGCATCCGGACTATGCCGACGAGGACAGCCGCCTGCTGCGCTTCCCCACCGAGGACCCCGACCTGGACGTGGTGCGCGTGCGCCCGTTCGACGTGGCGACCTTCGTGGCCTTCGGCGCCGCCCAGCTGGGCATCTGCGGGGCCGACGTGCTGATGGAGTTCGACTATCCGGAAATCTACGCGCCGCTCGACCTCGGCATCGGCGCCTGCCGGGTGTCCATCGCCGAGCCGGCGGCCACGGCGGGCACCGACGATCCGCGCACCTGGTCGCGCGTGCGGGTGGCGACGAAATACCCCAACATCGCCCGCCGCCACTACGCCGCGCGCGGCGTGCATGCCGACGTGGTGCATCTGAACGGCGCGATGGAGCTGGCGCCCGGGCTGGGGCTGACCCGGCAGATCATCGACCTCGTCGCCACCGGCTCCACGCTGAAGGCCAACGGGCTGGTGGAGACGGAGGTGATCGCGCCGATTACCAGCCGGCTGATCGTCAACCGCACGGCGCTGAAGACGCGGCCCGAGCAGATCGGCGCCTGGATCGCCCGCTTCCGCGCGGCCCTCCTTGAAGCGTGAAGACGGGATGAAGCGGCTCGATACGGGGTCGCCGGATTTCGAGCGGGATTTCACCGCGCTGCTCGACCAGGCCCGCGAGACCACCGCGCGCGTGGACACGGCGGTGGCGGAGATCATCGCGGAAGTACGGGCGCGTGGCGATGCGGCGCTGTGCGACTACACCGACCGGTTCGACCGGGTGCGGCTCGCGCCCGCCCAGCTGCGCATCGGCGCCGACGAGATCGACGCGGCGGTGGAGTCCATCCCGCCTTCGTTGATGGCGGCGCTCGATTCGGCCGCCGCGCGCATCGAGGCGTTCCATCGCGCGCAACTGCCGCGGGATTTGCGGATGACCGATGCCGAGGGGGTCACCACGGGCATGCGCTGGTCGCCGCTCGACGCGGTGGGGCTGTACGTGCCCGGCGGCAAGGCGGCCTATCCCTCCTCCGTGCTGATGAACGCGCTGCCGGCGCGCGCCGCCGGGGTGGAGCGGGTGGCGATGTGCGTGCCGGCGCCGGATGGCGTGCTGAACCCGCTGGTGCTGGCCGCCGCGCGCCGGGCCGGGGTGGCGGAAATCTACCGCGTCGGCGGCGCGCAGGCGGTGGCCGCGCTGGCCTGGGGCACGGCGAGCATCGCCCCGGTCGATCGCATCGTCGGGCCGGGCAACGCCTATGTGGCGGAGGCCAAGCGCCAGGTGTTCGGCCGGGTGGGCATCGATTCCATCGCCGGCCCGTCCGAGGTGGTGATCCTGGCCGACGCCGCCAACGACCCGCGCCACGTCGCCATCGACCTGCTGGCCCAGGCCGAGCACGACGAGGCGGCGCAGGCCATCCTGATCACCGATTCGGCTTCGTTCGCCGGTGCCGTGGCGGCGGCCGTGGCCGCGGAAATCCCCACCCTGCCGCGCGCCGCCATCGCCGGCGCCTCCTGGCGGGCGCATGGCGCGATCGTCCTGGTGCGCGACTGGGACGAGGCGGTGGTGCTGGTGGACCGGCTGGCTCCGGAGCACCTGGAAATCATGCTGCCTGAGCCCGAGCGCATCTTCGCCCGCATCCGCCACGCCGGGGCCGCCTTCCTCGGCGCGTTTGCGCCGGAGGCGCTGGGGGATTATGTGGCGGGCCCGAACCATGTGCTGCCCACCGGCCGCACGGCGCGCTTCGCCTCCGGCCTGTCGGTGTTCGACTTCCTCAAGCGCACCACCTGGGTGCAGGCCGACGAAGCCGCCCTGGCCCGGGTCGGCCCCGCCGCCATCGCGCTGGCCGGGGCGGAGGGGCTGGACGCGCATGGCCGCAGCATCGCGATCCGCCTCGGCAACAGCCGGGGCGATCGCGGGATTTCTTGACCTCGGGGCGGCCGATGCCCATGGTTCGGCCGCATCCGCCAACCGACACAGGAACCTGATGTCCAAAGAAGACATGATCGAATTCAGCGGAACGGTGATGGAGTTGCTCCCCAACGCCATGTTCCGGGTGAAGCTGGACAACGAGCACAGCATCCTCGCCCATACCAGCGGCAAGATGCGCAAGAACCGCATCCGCGTTCTCGCCGGCGACCGGGTGAACGTGGAAATGACGCCGTACGACCTCACCAAGGGCCGGATCACGTTTCGATTCAAGTAAGCCTTGGCCGGTTCAAGTGACGCCTCGCCTGATTCTCGCCTCCGCCAGCCCGCGGCGGCTGGCCCTGCTCGCGCAGATCGGCGTGACCCCCGATCAGGTGGTCGCCACCGATATCGATGAAACGCCCGGCACCGATGAACTGCCCCGTCCGCTCGCCCAGCGCCTGGCGCGGGCGAAATGCGCCGCTGCCCGGGTGCCCGGCGCCTTCGTTCTCGCCGCGGACACGGTGGTGGGCTGCGGCCGGCGCGTGCTGCCCAAGGCGGAAACGCTCGAGCAGGCCCGCGCCTGCCTCACGCTGCTCTCCGGCCGCCGGCACAGCGTGATCACCGCCGTGGTGGTGGCGGGGCCGGATGGGCGGGTGGCGGAGCGGGTCTGCGTCAGCGCCGTCACCTTCGCGCGGCTGACCGCGGCGCAGATCGACGCTTATCTCGCCAGCGGTGAGTGGCGCGGCAAGGCCGGTGGCTACGCCATCCAGGGCCGCGCGGCGGCGCATGTGCGCTTCCTCTCCGGCAGCCATTCCAACGTGGTCGGCCTGCCGCTGTTCGAGACGGCGCAGCTGCTGCGCGGCCTCGGGTATGGGCTGCCGTGAAGATATGGGCTTCCGTCAGTCCCGGTGAGGTCCGGGCGGCGGCGGTGGAAGGCGGCCGGCTGGTGGATTTCGCCCTCTCCCGCCCCGGCGCCGACGACGTGGGCGACCTGCATCGCGGCCGCGTCACCGCGCGCGTGCCGGCGCTGGCGGGGTGTTTCGTGGCCTTGGCCGGGGCGGAGGGCTTCCTGCCGGACAGCGCCGGCGGCGCCGGGGCCAGCGAGGGGCAGGTGCTCGCGCTCCGCATCACCCGCGCCGCCCAGGGCGGCAAGGGGCCGCGGCTGACCGCGGCGACGGAAGGCGTTGCCGCCGGCCCCGTCGGGCTGGTGCGGCGCGGGCCGGACGCGGTGGAACGCCTCGCCGCCCTGCATCCCGAGGCACCCATCGCCATCGACGACGCGGCCCACCTCGCCACGCTTCGCCCCCATCTCGGCGCGCGACTCGCCCTGGTGCGCCGTGCCTTCGACGACGCGCTGGAGGACCAGCTCGCCGCCCTCGCCGCGCCGGAGGCCGAACTGCCCGGCGGCGCGCGGCTCTCCGTTCATCCCACCCCCGCGCTGACCGCCATCGACATCGACCTCGCCGGCGGCGCGGCGGCGCGGCGCGGCAAGACCGGCGCGCATCTCGCCGGCAACCGCGCGATCATCCCCGAACTCGCCCGCCAGATCCGCCTGCGCAACCTGGCCGGCGCCATCGTGGTCGATTTCGCCGGGCTGTCGGCGAAGCGGCGCCAGGCGCTCGGCCCCGAACTGGCCCAGGCCCTCGCCGCCGACCCCGTGGCTGCCCGCTTCCTCGGCTTTTCCGCCCTCGGCCTCGCCGAAATCCTGCGTCCGCGCGGCCACGCCCCGCTGCATGAGCTGCTCGCCGGCCCCCACGCCGCCGGGCTGCGCGCCCTGCGCGAAGCGGCCGACGCCATCGCCGCCACCCCCGCCGTGCTGCCGCATCTTCGCGCCGCCGCCGATGTCACCGCCGCCCTGCAGGCCGACCCAACCGCGCTTGCCGCCATCGCCGCCCGCGCCGGCCGCTCCCTGCCGATCCATCTGGACCCCGCCCTGCCGCTTGGCGCGTGGCGGCTGGAGACACCCCCGCATGGCTGATCCCATGGCCCGCCCGTGCCCGATCTGCGGCAAGCCGCCAACCGCCCGCTTCCGCCCCTTCTGCTCCGCCCGTTGTGCCGACATCGATCTCGGCCGCTGGCTGACCGAAGGCTACGCCATCCCCGCCACGCCGCCGCCGGACGAGGACGAGGGCAATTTGCCGGGTTGATCCGCCGCCGCCTCTGGGCTACATCCGCGCACCCAACCGGGCCCGTCCCGCGATGCCCAGGTAGCTCAGTTGGTAGAGCATGCGACTGAAAATCGCAGTGTCGGTGGTTCGATTCCGCCCCTGGGCACCATCCATTTGACTGGTCCTTTGGTTTCAATGGGTTGACGTGCATTTTCGTCCCACCCGAGCGTTGCCGCGCTTTGGTGGGACTTTTCTTGTTCCGGCAGCGGGCCGGATAGGCGCGTAAGAGCGGCCTCGGCCATCACGCGCTGTTGCGCCGCTTGGGTGTAGCGGGCCACTTCCTTAAGCGTGCGGTGGCCGGTGACGGCGGCGATTTCCATGGCGCTGGCGCCGCTCTCCGCCAGGCGCGAAGCGGCCGCCTTTCTCAGGCCATGGGGTGAGCACTGAGGCAGCCCAGCTTGGCGGCACCATTTGCGGAAGGCGTTGCCAAACGTTTCGGCCGAATAGGGCGTCCCGCGCTCGCTGGTCAGATACGCGAGGTCACCCGAGGGGGTCGCGTCAATGATGCGGCGCAGCTCCGCCACGATGGGCAGCTCAAGCCGAACCGGCTTGCGGGTCCGGTTCTTCGTCTGGGTGAAATGCAACCAGCCGTTCCGTTCGTGCTGCTTGCCCAACTGCACCACATCGCTGCGGCGCTGGCCGGTGAAGAGCAGCAAAGCAAGAGCGAGACGCGGCACGCTGCCGATCGGCCAGCGTGCCTCGAATTTGGCCACCTCTTCCACGGTCCAGGCGTGAAAGCCGTCGGGCCGCTTCGGCGGCAGATAGGGCACGCGCAGCGCGGGGTTGTCGGAAAGAAGGTCGCGCACGATGGCTGCGGCAAACACCGCCCGAAGCGCCTTGAGCAACCCGTTGGCAGCTTCCGGCGTGTCCACCTTTGCATCCATGATCCGGCGAAGGTGAGACGGTTGGAGCTGGGCAGCGGACCTGTTGCCGTAGTCGGCGCGGAACTTGTCCAAGATAAGCCGGCGAACCCGTTGGGAGCGTGGCGTCATCCGTTTGAATTCGGCACTGGCAAAGTAGGCGACGCAGAGCGCATTGATGCTGCCGGGCCGCACCTCGCCTTTTGCTGGTGCCTTCACCGGCGCCCCGACCGCGATCGCGCGGCGATACTCCGCATCGAAGGCGGCCGTGCCCGGCAATTCGCGCAGGCGGATTTTCACCTGGCCAGGCAGCCGGAGGTAAACGCGCACATTGCCGTGACGGTCAGTGTCGCGGACCACGTGCGGGTAGCGGACCGGCACGGTGATCATTCTAGATCGCGCCAATCGCTGCGATCCGCGTCGGCGCCGCGATCGTCCGCCCAGGCGTCCAGCATGCGGCGATGCCAGCCCTTGAGGCTTTCGGTGATCCTGACCGGGCCGGGGATGCGCCCGGCCTTCACCTCCGCGTCCAGCGTCGAAGGCGAAAGGCTGAGATAGGCCGCGGCATCTTCCCGACGCAGGATCAGCGGCCAGCCGGGAAGGGTGCTCTTGTCGCGCATCAGGCCGCCTCAGCCTCGCCGGGTGCTGGCACCGTGCCACGAGGGTTGTAACCCTCAGCCTCGCGGATTTCGTCGGGCGTCAGGATGCCCTTGTCGATCGCCACGGCATAGGCGGCCCACCTGGCGGTGTAGTCTCCCCGCATCAGGCCTGACAGGTCGATCTCCAGCTCATAGGTGCCGCTGGAGAACAGGGCTCGCCGAAATTCGGCTTCGATCTTCGTTGCCCAGGGTGCCAGGGTGAACTGCGCGAACCACAAGCCCGCCGTGGCCGCGTTGGTGAAGGTGTTGCGGCTGTAGTCCTGGATCAGCGGCGGGGGCACCTGGAAGAGGCGGGCCAGCTCCTCCACGGTGAAACGGCGAGATGCCAGCACCTCCGCATCCTCCGGGCTGACAGACACGCTTTGCCACTGCGCGCCCTGCTCGAGGATGAGGGGGCGGCGGGCGTTCCACGTGCCGGTGAACTTCTCGGTGAAGCTTTCCCGGATACGGTTGTATTGCTCCGGGTTCAGCGAGTTGGCGAAGCTCAGAACGCCGGCCGGGGTGGCGCCGTTCAGCCACATGCTGCCGGTCCAGTTTTGCAGGGCCAGGGCGTTGCCTATCGTCTCCGGGGCTCGGCTGATGCGCGACCGGCCGATCAGCCCGTCATCGCTGCGATCCTTCAGGTGGAACACCTCGCCGGAGAGCAGGCGGCGCGGTTGGCCCGCCCCGCCCCAAGGATTGGTGTAGGCCACCACGTCATACGCGAGGCGCCCGCTGGCCAGCAGCATCGGCTGCACGTTCTGCCAAGGGATCGGCCACAGGGCGACCGGGCGGCCAGCACCATCCGAATCGATGGCGAGCAAGGCGTTCCCCCGCAGCAGCACCTGGCCCATCATCCACTCCACCATATCGGGCCAGGTCTGATGCGGGTTCGGTGCGCGAATTAGGCGCGTCACGGGATGGGTGGGCGCCTCGGTGCGGACCCCACCGGCACGGCGATAGACATAGGCTGGAAGGCTGGCCATGCCCGTGGCGATCACGCTGATACATGCGAGGCTCGCCGACAGGTTTTCCGCCATGGTCGGGTTGACCGGCATGCCGGAGGCTGTCGCCATGGGCAGGAAGGCGCCTTCCCACCCGCCCAATGCGCTGCGCTTCTCCACGGGGCCAGCAAATAGGGTGCGAAGGCGGCCGAGCATGCTCATGGCAGCATCTCCAGGAAGCGCCGGCGACGGGCGGCCGACAGAGACTCCTGCGCCGCTCGCGCGGCGATCGTGGTGCCCGAATAGGCCGGATGCGCGTGCACGATGCTGATTTCCACCAGGTGGACACTGCGCAGCTCGCGCGTTGTCGTCGTCGGCCATGCTTCGTCCGTCGCCTGGAAACCAAACGACATTCCGCCCAGGTCACGCCGCTCCGCTAACGCCAGCACGTCGCGGCCGAGCTGGGTGTCCGGAAGGTCGATATTGAAATGCAGGCCGCGCGCGTCCTCGGCGAGCCGCAACGTGCCGGAGGCGGTGCGCGCGAGCAGGCGCGAGGGATCATGGTCCACCAGGGCGAGGATATCCGCCCGCCCTTCCAGCGAGGCGCGGAAGGCGCCCGGCTGGATTGTCTCAGTGAACCCGCCGATGCGCGCGGGGGTGCGGAAGGTGGCCGCATAGCCTTCCAGACGGCGGCCGGCGCCGCGCAGCTCGCACGCTGCGAAGCGCCGCTCCACGGGGCCGGCCGCGCCCGTCATGCCAGGATGTCCTGGATCGCCGCGAAGCTCTGCGGGTGACGCACGGAGATATCCACCGTCATCATCGCGCGGATCTGCACGTTCCCCTTCGAATAGGCCGTGCTTTCGTAGGGGTTCACCAGGATATCGAGTTCCGACCAGAGGCCGATCAGCAGGTCCGACCAATTGCCATAGATCAGCGCCGAGCAAACGCCGCTGGAGGTGCCCTTGGTCAGGTTGCTGGGCACGTTGTTGCTGAACGTGCGAGGCAGGCTCTGAAACACGGTGTCGAGGCCGAGCGGCCTGTTCGTCGTGTCTTTCAGCTTCGAGGCGGAGCGCCGAACCTTGGTGTTGGTCAGGAAGCCCAGCGCGCCCATCTCGGCGTTCACGTCCGCCACCTGGCCGATCAGATCGGCCACCGCGTCGGTGGTGATGGCGGCGCCGTTGGTGCCCATGGCGACGCTGCCGATGCCGCTGGTGTTGAGGATGCCACGCGGCTGGTTACTGCTGCCTAGGCCGGAAATGGCGGCCTGGTCGAGCGCCTGAGCCAGAACCATCGCGAGGTCGGCGCGCAGCAGCTGCTCCACGTCCGCCGAGCTCTGAAGCAGCATGTTGCGCGAGAATTCGACGATGGCGCCGGCATGCTTGGGCGTGAGCGAAACCTGGTCGGTCTGCGGATCGCTGGCGGAGATGGCGTTGTTTTCCGCCGCCCAGGCGGCGGTTGCGTCCGCCTTCAAGCGCGGGATGGCGAGATTGCCGACCAGGCCGGCCAGCACCCGCGCACCCCGGCTGCGGACGGCCATGTTCGCGCGGAGCAGGTCGATATATTGCCCAGCATCCAGCTGCGTGGCGATCAGGTTGGACCCTGGCCCGGCGACGGGATTGGCGGTGGTGAACACGCGCTGTTCGGCCGGTCGCTGGAAAATCGCCATCGGAACGGCGATACCCTCGAAGCTGCGGCCGGCGCGGCGGGCGATCTCGGTGGACAGC
The DNA here is from genome assembly GCA_945957135.1 of uncultured Rhodospirillales bacterium. Classification (GTDB taxonomy): domain Bacteria; phylum Pseudomonadota; class Alphaproteobacteria; order Acetobacterales; family Acetobacteraceae; genus CAMFLK01. The sequence goes on along the minus strand of CAMFLK010000011.1, from coordinate 15,008 downwards.
TCGCGCTCCCGCCCAGCGTCCACGGTGCTGCCGGGCAACTGCGCCGCAAGGGCGCGCAGAACGGAAAATTCCTGGCATTCGCGCTCGAAATTGCGATCGGCCCGGTTGCCGCCGAGGGGCTGGCCGGCGGCGCGTCTGTCCAGATCGTCCAGTGCGGCCTGTCGATCGATACGCGCCTCGAGCTGGTCCAGATCGGTGCGCAGCGCGTCCCATCGGGCCTGCGCTTCCGGCGCAAGCGCGCCGTCCGCTGCGGATTCGTTCACCTGGCGCATCTCGCCCGCGATCGCGGTGCGACGCTCCAGCATTTCACGGAGAGTCATCGATAGCTCCTTCTGAGGGAATCGGCCGCCGTCCCGGCGGTCGTTGAGGGGTGCGGGCCTGGGCACCTTTCTTATGTCCACCCAATATCCGCCGGCTGCCCGAGGTGCCCTTCGCTCCCCGGCCGGCCCGCTGGCCGTGCAGATCGCAGGCGGAATAGATGTGACGGCGGGCTCCATCGGAGGGAGCGGGCGCTTCACAGCGCGCGGGGGTCAGGCTGCCCGCCGTCATGGGGTAACGCATCGGTCAATCGGCCGATGCGATATCGCGCGCCATGTCGGCCAAAACGGAGCCGACAAGGCTGGAGATGAGCTGGGGGGACCGGCCTGCACGAAAATCCGACAGGCTCACGTCATCTCCGAACCATTGCTCGCGGGCGTCGGTTGTCACGATCCGCGCAACGGCGCCACCACGGACCACGTCGATTTGGCGAATCCGTTCCGCGAGACGGGGGCTTTTCAGGATGGCCTGGATGGCGTCCCCGAAGAACCGCGCGCCGGTGATCTCGCACGGGAGGCTCGGGTTGGTGATGTCCACCGGAGCGCCGTCCGGCACGATTTCGGCGACGCCAGAATCGGACCCCTCCGGCTGGAGAGAATAGACTGTGGGAACCATCAAGCGGGCACGCGTCTGCGGGCCGCCGGCGAGGGTGGCGATCAGCAATTTCGTAACGTTATAGGGCGTTGCGTCGGGACCACCACCAGGCCCACGGCGGTCGGCCTTGAAGTCCTGCCCATATTCCGGGTCCGCTTGGAGCACTTTGCTGAGCTCGACGGCCTGGGTCTCGGTCATGCCGAGCAGGTGCGAAAAGGTCAGGAGAAACGCACGATATTTCATGATGGGCACCTATCCGGGGAGTTTCCCCTTTCTAGTCCGGGCAGTTTGAACCGGTCAAGAGAAAAGGGAAACTCCATAAATAGGATTAAATTGTCGTCGTGGAGCAGCGATCCGCCCGCTACGGCTTCTCCGCCTCCGCCTCCCACAGCACGGAGCGCAGTTTCGGGTTGTCGAGCAGGTCTTCCGCCAGCGACAGGCCGAGTTTTGCCGCGCCGGTCAGGGTGCTTCTGATCACCAGCGCTTTGGCATAGATGCCCGCCGGGGTCGCAGCGCGCAGTTTGCTTGCCGCGCGCACGTGGGCCATCGCCTCGCGATGGAGACCCGAAAATTGGTCGCAGAGGCGGCGTTCGCCCTCCATGCCGTGGGGAGACGGCCCGCGTCGCCACTCGGCCAGCGCAATTGCCCGCTGAACCAGCGACTCGCTGGCAGCGGTGCAAAGTTGCAGCAGCTTGGCATCGGGATGCGCCAGCTTGGGGGGCACGGCCTGTTGTGGCTTTCTGGCCATCGTGTCGCGGGGATCAAAGGTGGTGATCGCACGCAGCAGGGCGATGGCTTCCTGGTGGTCCGGACGAGGGGGCGGGGATTTTCTGCCCATGGGTGGCTCCTACGGCTCGAGTTGCCGGAGCTGGGCGGGTTTCAAGTCGCCACGACTCCGGGGGTTGAAACCGCGGCCGTAGTCGCGCCCATGCGCCTTTGGGCGGTTTCCCGCCTTGGACATTCGCGCATGGCCCCCGGATGGCATGGGAACCCGTCTATCGTGCATCGGGACGCTATCGGCTGGAGGTTTCAAGCTCCGCGCCAACGATGCGCGATCGCTGCGCATGCGGTCAAGCGTCGTCACACCAGCACGCCGGTGAAGGCGAAGCTCGGGGGCGCGGGCTGGCGTGCGGCGAGGCCCACGGCCATCACGGCGGCAATGAGCGGGTCGATGCGGCCACGGCTGCGGCTTTTGTCCAGCTTGCGGGCGCCGGCGGGGTCGGTGACCACCGTCACGTTGGACAGGCACCAGCGCAGCAGTGGGTTGCCGGCGTGGTGCAGCCGGGAATCGAGCACCAGGCGTTCGAACTCCTCCACGCTCGGCCCCATGTCCTTGAAGCCCTGGCCGTGCGGCACGAAGGGAAGGCTGATGCCCTGGGCGTCGCAGATCACCTCGAGGTCCTTGAAGGCCCAGCGGTCGAAGGCCACGGCCTGGAGGTCATAGGCGCCGGCGAGGTCGCGCAGCTTGTGGGCGATCCATGCCTTGTCGATGGCCCGGCCTGGCGTGGCGATCAGCGTGCCCGCCTCGCGCCAGGCGGGATAGGGCGCGCGGTCGGTGTGCGCCTTGGCGGCGAGCTGGGCATCGGGGATGAAGCCCCAGGCGAGCAGGCGATCGTCATCGGGAAACCAGAGGGCGAGGCCGCAGAGGTCGCTGGCGCTGCCCAGGTCGAGGCCGGCGATGCAGCGATGGCCCGCCAGCTCGGCCGGGTCGAACGGATCGGCCAGGGCGTCCCAGTCGCGCGAGTGGATGAAGCGCTCGTCGGGCTCCACGGCCTGGTTGAGGCGCAGGTTGCGGAACACGGCCTCGCGGGCGGGGATGCGCTGCGCCTGCTCGGCGGCCGTGCGCATGTCATCCAGGCTCAGGAAGTCGCCCAGGGCGGGGTTGCAGGCGGCCCAAGTCGCAGGGTCCCAGGGATCTGCGTCGGCCCGTGCGGCGAAGATATGGGCGGAGAAGGACGGGTCGGCGACGATGCCGGCATTCACCTGCTCGCCATAATGCACCAGCTCCGACATGGCGCTGAACGGGTCGGCGGATTGGGTGGAGATGACGATGCCCAGCGGCTCCGCGCGCGCGCCGGTGCCGGTGGCCAGGTTGTCCAGCAGATCGCGGCTTGGCCACTGCGCCAGCTCGTCGGCGATGTAGAAGCTGGGCGACAGGCCATGCGCCTTGCGGGCGTCGGAGCTGAGGGCCTGGTAGATGCTGCCCGTCTCGGCGTCCTCGAGCTCCTTGCGGAACTCGCGGACGATGATGCGGGCGGACAGCGCGGCGTCGGCGAGGATGAAGCTCTTCATCTCCGCGAAGATCAGAGCGGCCTGGTTGCGGTCCGCGGCGGCCGAATAGACCTGCCCGCGCCGCTCGGCCTCCGGGCCGGCGAGGTGGGCGAGGGCCAGGGCGGCGGCGAGGCCCGACTTGCCGTTCTTGCGCGGCATGGTGATGAGGGCTTGGCGCACCTGGCGGTGGCCGGCGGCATCGGTGCGGTAAACGTCGCGGATGATGTCCTTCTGCCAGTCTCGCAGCTTGAATTTGCGGCCGGCATGCATGCCGGAGGTGATCGTCAGCTGCTCGATCCAGCGGATGAGCAGCTCCGCGCGCTTGCCGCCGGCGAGGCGGCGCGCCGATGGCCGGCGAGGCTTGGGCGGCGTTCGGGCCGATCGATCGAAGAGGGGCATGGGCGCAGGTTCGCGGGCGATGCGAACCGGCTTTGCGCCTGGTCCTCGCTGCCCCATCAGCTGGCGTCCGAATCGGGGTCGCCGAGGAAACTCCGGCCCGAACTAATTCTGCGCGCAGGTTCAACGCGGTCGATGGCCCGCAGCTGGGAGAGATTTTCAGGCGCGGGCTGATGCCACCAATGGCCGGGGTCGCGCGGAGTGCCGGCTTCGTTGCAGCCCTTGGCGATGGGCTCGCGGCCCAGGCGGCGGGCGTTGTGGCACTCAGGGCAGAGGCCGCGCAGGTTGCCGAGGGTGTCCGTGCCTCCCCGGCTGCGCGGGATGATGTGGTCCACGTGCACGGAGCGCCGGCCGCAGCCCGCCGTCTCGCAGATCGGCTGCCTGGCCAGCACCTGGGCGCGAAGCCGCTTCCATGCGGCGGTGCCATAGTAACGGCTCATCGGCTCGCGCTCCGCAGGGTGGCCGCCAAGGCGCGCAGCTCGCCGGCGATGGCGTGCTTGTCCAGATGGAAGCGCTCGGGGTCACGATGGGATGGCGCAAGGCGACGCACGGCGTCAGCAAGAGCCTCGAGAGCGTCGGGAGTGGCACCAGTGGCATCAGTTTTCTTATATTGTCCTTCTCTGCGCGCGCCTACGCGCATGGGTAATATAGGGAAACTGGTGCCACTGGTGCCACTGGTGCCACTCCGATGAGCGCCATACGCGAATTGACGGCTCATATCCCCAACTCCTGCGCGCGAACCCACATGCGCTTGCCACCCGTGGCTTTGTGCTGCCGCCATCCGGCTCGCGTCAGGCAAGCGGTGATCCGCCGCTGATCCTGTGTGCCAAGGCGCTCGACGGCGAGGTTCAGCGCGCCTTGTGCCACGTCCATGATGGTGGTGCGGGCCGGGTCCAAGCGGGCCAGCCAGGGCGAGATAGCTTCTTCCCAGGCGTCGGTTTCGAAGCGGGCATCCTGCTGCGGCTTGACATACAAGGCCTCGAAATCCCGATCCGGCCAGCGCTGCTCGCCTTCGCGGTAGCGGTGGACGGCCTCGGCGAAGAGCTGGTCCCGATCGTGGCGCAGCGCGCTGATATCCACCGCCGACACGCGCACCGGCCAGAAGCGCCGCGCGCCCGTCTCGTCGCGCAGATATTCCCCAAGGTTCTGCGTGGCGATGAACACGCATTGCCGGGGCTCGAGCACTTCACGCAGGCCGTAGGGCGGCCGATACCGTTCCTCGGTGCGCGTGATGAAGCTCTTGAGCAGGGCGCTGTTGGCGCGGCCGAGCGAGTGCATCTCGGGCACTTCCAGCAGCCATTTCCCCCGCAGGTGCTGCGAGGCATCCTTGGCCTGCGTGAGGTCTGGCAGCGCGTCGGAAAACCAGGCGCCTCCCAGCACCGCGCAGGCCGTGGACTTGCCGATGCCCTGCTCGCCTTCCAGCACCATCATGTAATCGGCTTTGCAGCCGGGTTCGAAGATGCGGGCCACCATGGTGATCAGGAACATGCGGCCGATCTCAGCCGTGTAGGGCGTCTGCTCGGCGCCGAGGTAGTAGGACAGCCATTTCGGCAGGCGCGGGATGCCGTCCCACTCGAGGCTTTCCAGATAGTCGCGCACCGGATGAAACCGCCGCTGTCCGGCTCGCAGGGCGATGGCCTGATGCGTCGTCTCGCGCGTAAGCCCGCGTAGGCCGGCGATCTGCAGCAAGCGCTGAGCCGCCGACACGTCCGAGTCGGAAACTGGGCGCGGCCTAAACTGGTCCGGCTCGCGGGCTTCCTCGGTTCCCGGCACCGGCCGCATGAGCAGCTCCGCTGTGGCCATCTCATCCCGAGCGAACATGTCGGCGAGCTCGGGGGCCGACTCGAGCGCCGTCATGGCATTGGCCAGATTGGATAGGGGTTGCTGCCTGTCGTTCAGCTGGCACTCGGCCAGCCAGGCCTGTCCTATCGAGATGCGGGCGTCTGGCGCGTCGGGTGGCACGCCGGCGGCGGTGAGCTGACCGAGGATCGCGGCTTCGTCACGCAGATCATCGGGCATGGCGCCGATCCTCGCGCACGGCGCTGGCCGCCCAGATGGCGACCTCGCCCACGGTCGAGGATGTGACAGGTTCATGCAGCGTGGCGTTGGCGGCATCGAGCTGGCGCAAGAGCTCGCCGGCGGTGGTGCCGGTGCGCAGCAGGCGGATGGCCAGGCGCGCAAGTTGGCGCCTGGGCGTCTCCGGAGCCGGGCGCGACGGGGTTGCCCAGGCTGCCACCCGCGACTGAAATTCACGGCAGGCTGCCCGCCAAGAGCTAGACGGCAGATGCCACTGCGCCTCAGCCCAGCCGCCCCATTCGCCCGTAATGCGCGCCGAGCCCGCGAGCAGCCGCGTCACCCCTCGGTTGAACCGATCCGCCGCAGGATCGTCGAGAGGCTTCCCCATGGCGCGGAGCGCTGCCCAATCGCCATCAATTGCAGAGGCAAATCCGTGCGCGATGCGCAGGCGAGCAGCTCGATCCGCTTCATCCCCGCGCGCCGAAGCGGCCGCTACGGCTTGCCGAGAGTGGGACTTTGCCTGTAAAAAAGCACTGGATTTGCTCCGGCTTTCGGCAGTCCCACACGTGCCTAAAGCCCTGGAATTTACGGTCTTTTCTTGAGGCCGCCCCTGGGCACCATCTTTCCTCATCCCGCCCGTTCCCGCCGCCCCATCAGCCAGCGCAGCGCGAAGGCCAGCACCACGATGGCGGCGGCGTTGAGCTGGAACGCGGTGCGATAACCCAGCTGGCCGATCAGCTGGCCCATGCCCAGCGCGCCCAGGCTCTGGCCGATGAACAGGGCGAAGGCGAAGGTGGAGACGGCGGTGGCGCGGGCGTTGGGCAGCAGCTCCGTGGCGCGGGCCTGCATCACCCCGTGCAGCAGGTAGAACCCCATGCCCAGCATCGCCTGCACCAGGATGAACGGCTCCCACCGCCCGCTCGCCATGGCCAGCAGCAGGGCGGCCGCCATCATCAGGCCGCCGATGGTCACCATGTTGGCCTCGCCGAGCAGCGGCACCAGGCGCGCGGCCAGGCGCGTGTAGGCCAGGGCGCCCAGGCCGAAGCAGGCCAGCACCAGGCCGACATGGGCGTAGGAGATGAAGAACCGCTCGTGCATGTAGGGCGCGAGGAAGGGGAAGCAGCCCACCAGCAGCATGCCGTCGAACAGCGTGCCGAGCAGCAGCAGCCGGGCGAAGGGGTGGCGCGCCAGGGCCGCGTAGGGGGCGAGCGACAGGCCTGCGCGGGCGTTGCGGCGGTCGGGCAGATGGCGGATGCGCAGGGCCAGCACGGCGGCGACGGCCAGCGCGCCGGCGGAGAGCAGCAGGAACACGCCGCGCCAGCCGAGATATTCGCCGAACACGCCGCCGATCGGCCCGGCCAGCAGCTGGGCCAGCACCACGCCGTTGAGGAAGCGGCTCAGCGTCACCTGCCGGCGGGCATAGGGCACGGCGTCGCCGATATAGGCCATGCCGATCGGGATGATCGCCGCACTCGCCGCCCCCGCGCCCACCCGCAGCAGAGCGAGCATCGGCAGGCTGCGGGCCAGCGCGCACAGCGCCGTGGCGACGGCGAAGGCGGTGAGCGCGACGAGGATCACGCGCAGCTTGCCGAACCGGTCGCCGAGCGGGCCGAGCACGATCTGCAGCAGGCCGTAGGGCAGGGTGAACGCCGCCACCACGATGGAGACGCGGCTGATGGTGGTGGAGAAATTCACCGCGATCACGTGCAGCAGCGGGTCGATCACCCGGGCACAGGCGGCGGAGAGGAAGCCGGAAGCGGCCAGCAGGGTGATCGGCAGGGCGGGCGGCTTGTCCCGCGGTTCGTCGCTCACGGCGCTTCCTCCAGCCGGCGTTGCACCCAGCCGCGCCAGGGCGCGTCGGGCGGGGCCTCGGCCAGGGCGCGGCGGAACAGCGCGGCGGAATCGGCACTCACCTTGCCCTCCACGCGCGACTGCGCCTCGGCCACCTGCACCGCCAGCCCGGCGTCGAACCGCGCGGCCAGCGCGGTGCGCCAAGCCTGGGCGGCGTCCGCCATACGGCCGCGCGAGGCCTCGGCGTTGCCGAGCAGGATGTAGCCCTGGCGCACCTTCTCGTCGGCCGGATTCATCGCCGCGAGCCGGCCGCGCAGGGCGGCGATCAGCGTGTCCGCGTCCCGCTCCTCGGCGATGCGCGCGGCCAGCGGCGTGCCCGCCAGCTCCGGCTGGCCGCCCAGCAGGTACAGGCCGAACGCCGCGACGGGCACCAGCAGCAGCACGGTGATCACCGCTCCGCGTCCGCTGACGCGCGAGTCCTGGCACCCCGCCGCGTCGGCGGCGAGCAGGCGGCGCTGGATTTCCAGCGTGGCCGCCGCATGCTCGGCCGGTTCCAGCCTTCCGTCGGCGAGGTCGCGGTCGATCTCCGCGAGCTGGGCGCGATGCAGCGCCAGCGCCGCCTCCTCCGCGCCGCGCGGGGCGGCGGGGCGGCGCAGCGCCAGGACCAGCGGCAGCAGCGCGGCGGCGGCCAGCGCGGCCAGCGCCAGCCAGAGCGTGTTGCCGATGATCACCGGTCGAGCAACGCCTTCAGCCGCGCCTGCTCCTGGGCATCGAGCGGCGCGGGCGGGGCGGGGCGGCGGCGCAGCGCCACGGCGGCGAAGCCGGCGGCCAGCGCCAGCACGGGGGTCGCCCACAGGATGGCGGTGAGCGGCGTGAAGGGCGGGCGTAGCCGCACGAAATCGCCGTAGCGCGCCACCATCCAGTCGATGATCTCGGCGTCGCTGTCGCCGGCGGTCACGCGCTGGCGCACGATGGCGCGCAGGTCGCGCGCCAGGTCCGCGCCGCTGTCCTCGATGCTCTCGTTCTGGCAGACGAGGCAGCGCAGCTGGCGGCCCACCGCCTCGGCCCGCGCCTCCTGCGCCTTGTCCGGCAGCATTTCCGCCGGGTCGGAAATCGCGTGGGCGATGCCGGCCGGCAGCAGCAGGGCCAGGGCGAGAAGCAGCGCGCGCATCACCCGGCGTAGAGTTCCATCAGCGATTTCACGGTGGGGATCATCGCATGCGTCAATGGCCCCACCATGTGCCAGCGCACATAGCCGTCGCCATCCACCAGGAAGGTCTCGGGCACGCCGGTCAGCCCCCAGTCGATCGCCACCCGCCCGCCGGCATCGGCGGCGACGCGCTCGAACGGGTTGCCGTACGTGTCGAGATAGGCGAGCGAGGCCTTCTTGGCGTCCTTGTAGGCGATGCCCCAGATCGGCACGCCGTCCTGCTTCAGCGCCATCAGCACCGGGTGCTCCTCCCGGCAGGGCGGGCACCAGCTCGCCCAGAAATTGATCAGCACCGGACGGTGGCGGTCGTAGAGGTCGGGGCCGGAGAAGCCGGGGCCGATCAGGCCGGGCAGGTTGAAGCCGGGCACCCGCTTGTTGTCGAGCACGCTGGGCACGCCACGCGGATTGAAGCTGCCGCTGCGCATGCGCTGCAGCATCACCCAGAAGCCGCCGCCGGCGGCCGCGGCCACGCCCAGCGGCACGGCGAACAGCAGGACACGACGGGTCTTCATTCGGCCGGCGTTCCTTCAGAGGGGGTCCGCAGCCCGGCCGGGCGGGGCTGGCGCAGCGGCGCGCCCACCCGCAACCGGCGGTCGGCCAGCGAGAGCAGGCCGCCGAAGGCCATGATGGCGGCGCCGATCCATATCCATGGCGCGAACGGGTTGTGGTGCAGGCGCAGCACGGCGCCGCCGTCGCGCTCCTCGCCCAGCACCACGTAGAGATCGGTGAGTCCGTCGGTGCGGATCTTGGCCTCCGTCGTCGTCATGCGCTGCACCGGGAAGGACCGCCGCTCGGGCGACAGGGTGGTGACCACATGCCCATTCCGGCTGACGCGGATATCCGCGACGCGGGCGGCGTAATTCGGGCCGGGCGCGTCGCGCAACCGTTCCAGCGTGAAATCGTAGCCGCCGACCTGAACGGTCTCACCGACCCGCGCCAGCACGATGGCGTCCTCGGCCAGCGCGGCGCCGGCGATGCCCGCGATGCTCACCCCCAGCCCGGCATGGGCCAGCGCCGCGCCGAACACCGCGGGCTTCAGCGCGGCGAGCCGGGCGAGGCTGTCGGCGATCGGCAGGCGGAACAGGCGGATGCGCTCCACGATGTCGGTCGCGGCGCCCAGCACCAGCCAGGCCGCGGCGGCGAACACCAGCACCGGCAGGGCGGTGGTGTGCAGGGCGGCGATCAGCCCGGCCGCCAGCGCGCCCAGCGCCGCCCACCACAGCTTGGCCAGCGCCGGGGCCAGCCGCGCCCGCTTCCACGACAGCATCGGCCCCACGCTCATCGCCGCGAACACCGGCACCGCCAGCGGCAGCACGGTGGCGTTGAAGAACGGCGCGCCGACGCTGAATTTCTCGCCGAACAGCAGATCGGCGAACAGCGGGAACAGCGTGCCGCTCACCACCACCGCGGCGATCGAGCACAGCAGGATGTTGTTCAGCACCAGCCCGCCCTCGCGCGAGATCGGCGCGAAGATGCCGGTGCTGGCCAAGGCCGCGCCGCGCACCGCGAACAGCACCAGCGAGGTGCCGATCACCAGCGCCAGCAGGCCGAGGATGAACACGCCGCGCGCGGGGTCGTTGGCGAAGGAGTGCACGGAGTTGAGGATGCCCGAGCGCACCAGGAAGGTGCCGGACAGGCTGAACGAGAAGGTGCCGATGGCCAGCAGCACGGTCCACGCCTTCAGGCTCTCGCGCTTCTCCACCACCACGGCGGAATGCAGCAGCGCCGTGCCGGTCAGCCAGGGCAGCAGCGAGGCGTTCTCCACCGGGTCCCAGAACCAGAACCCGCCCCAGCCCAGCTCGTAATAGGCCCACCAGGAGCCGAGCGCGATGCCCAGCGTCAGGCAGATCCAGGCGGCCAGCGTCCATGGCCGCACCCAGCGGCCCCAGGCGGCGTCCACCCGCCCCTCCAGCAGGGCGGCGACGGCGAAGGCGAAGGGAATGGCGAAGCCGACATAGCCGGCATAGAGCATGGGCGGATGGATCGCGAGGCCGGGGTCCTGCAGCAGCGGGTTCATGTCCCGCCCGTCCATCGGCGGCGGCCAGATGCGCAGGAAGGGGTTGCTCTCCAGCAGCGCGAAGAGTTCGAACCCCGCGGCGGTGGCGCCGAGCACGCCGATCACCCGCGCCCGCAGGCTGGCCGGCAGCCGCCCGCCGAACAGCGCGACCGCCCCGCCGCAGCCGGCCAGCACCAGGCACCACAGCAGGATGGAGCCCTCGTGATTGCCCCAGCTGCCGCTGATCTTGTAGAGCAGCGGCTTCAGCGTGTGGCTGTTCTCGGCGACGTTGAGCACCGAGAAATCGTCGCCCACGTTCACCCAGACCAGCGCGGCATAGGACACGGCGAGGGCGAGGAACTGGCCCAGCGCCAGGGCAGGGGCCGCCTGCATCAGCCGCGCGTCGCGCCGCCAGGCGCCCCATAGCGGCAGCACCGCCTGGGCGAAGGCCAGCGCCACCGCCAGCGCCAGCGCGAAATGCCCGGTCTCCGGAATCATCCGCCGGCCTGGCCCGATTTGGGCGCCGTCCACAGCGCGGCCGGGGGCGGGGAGCCGCTGGCCGGGTTCCAGTGGCCGGATTTCTTCAGCGCGTCCGCCACCTCGCGCGGCATGTAGGTCTCGTCGTGCTTGGCCAGCACCTCGCTGGCGGCGAACACCCCGTCCGGCCGCATCGCGCCGAGCGTCACCACGCCCTGCCCCTCGCGGAACAGATCGGGCAGGATGCCGCCATATTCCACCGTCACCTGCCCGGCGCCATCCGTCACCACGAAGCGCGCCACCGGCTTGCTGCCGGCGCTGGTGCGCACCACGCTGCCGGCCTGCACCAGCCCGCCCAGCCGGAAGCTGCGGCCGGGCGGCGGCGCCTTGGCCGCCACTTCCGAGGGCGGCAGGAAGAACACCATGCTGTCGCGCAGCGCCCAGAAGGTCAGCCCGGCGGCCGAACCCAGGCCGAGGCCGCAGGCCAGCAGCACGGCGAGGCGACGATGCTTGCGGGTCATGCGCGCTCCCGGCCTGTTGCCGTCCCCCGGGGATCGATGGCGGCCAGCCGGGCGGTGGCGCGCGCCATCCGCCGCCACGCCGCGCAGCCGAAACCGCCGCCGATCAACACCGCCAGCGCGTAGCTCGCAATGACATAGGACAGGTGCGTCACGCCGCGCTTCCCTGGGCCTGGGCCTGGGCCTGGGCCAGCAGCAGCGCCCGGATGCGCCGCTCCATCACCGCCGCCCGCAGCCGCGCCGTGACGATCGCCGCGAAGCCGAGCGTGAAGCCGACCGCGCAGAGCAGCAGCGGCCACAGCATCTCCGCCGCCATCGCCGGCGCGCCGGTGAGCGTGATGGAGGAGGGCTGGTGCAGCGTGTTCCACCAATCCACCGAGAACTTGATCACCGGCAGGTTCACCACCCCCACCAGCGCCAGGATCGCGCCGGCGCGATGGCCGCGGGTCGGGTCGTCGAAGGCGCGCACCAGGGCGATATGGCCGAGATAGAGGAAGAACAGCACCAGCACCGAGGTCAGCCGCGCGTCCCACACCCACCAGGCGCCCCACATCGGCTTGCCCCAGATCGCCCCCGTCGCCAGGCACAGCGCCGTGGCCCCGGCCCCCACCGGCCCGATCTCCACCGCCGCGAGATCGGCCAGCGGATGGCGCCAGACCAGCGACAGCACCGAACACACCGCCAGCGCCAGATACCCCCCGCTCGCCAGCCAGGCCGCGGGCACATGCACATACATGATCCGCACCGCATCGCCCTGCTGCCAGTCCGCCGGCGCCAGGAACAGCCCCCAGCCCAGCCCGGCCAGCGTGGCGACCAGCCCGGCCGCCGACAGATACGGCAGCACACGCCCGGACAGCCGCAGGAAACGGCCGGGATTGGCGAAACGGTGCAGCGCGCGGCCTTGCGGCGGAACGAGGGTGGCTGAGGCATCCACGATGCCCCAACATACGCCGGGCCGGCCCGATTTTGAAGGCGCGGCCCCCGGCCCTATCCTGGCGCGTCACGACAGGGAGAGCGCCATGGCCCATTGGCTGGTCAAATCCGAACCCGACGCGTTCAGCTGGGACCAGCAGGTGGCCAACGGCGTGGAGCCCTGGACCGGCGTGCGCAACTTCATGGCCCGCAACAATCTGCGCGCCATGAAGAAGGGCGACCGCGCCTTCTTCTACCATTCCAACGAGGGCAAGGAGATCGTCGGGGTGGTCGAGGTGGTGCGCGAAGCCTACCCCGATCCCACCGCCGAGAGCGGCGACTGGTCCTGCGTCGATATGAAGGCGGTCGGTCCGATGCCGCGCCCCGTGACGCTGGCCGAACTGAAAGCCGACCCGGATTTCGCGGAGCTGGCGCTCATCCGCCAGTCCCGCCTCTCCGTCATGCCCATCTCCGACCCTCACTGGAAAGCCATCTGCAAGCTGGGCGGCTGGAAGGGCAAATGACCCTCGCCGCCCTCACCCGCCGCCTCTGCGCCCTCGACGACATCGCCGACGGCGACACCAAATCCTTCCCCCCACCACCGGGCGGGTTCACCGGCCTGTTCGCCCTGCGGCGCGGGACGGAGGTGATGGTCTATGTCAACGCCTGCCCCCATCTCGGCGTGCCGCTCGACTGGGCACCGGACCGCTTCCTGTCCAGCGACGGCACCCGCATCGTCTGCGCCATGCACGGCGCGCAGTTCATCCCCGAAACCGGCGCCTGCGTCGAAGGCCCCTGCCTTGGCGCGCACCTGGAACGGGTTATGATCGAGATCAGGGACGGCGCGATCCTGGTGGCGCAGGATGCTGGCCTGTAAGGAAGAATGTTCTTTTTTGAAAAAAAGAACCAAAAAACTTTTATTCGTTGAAGACATGCCGCGGTGATCGCCGCCGGAAGGACAACGGATAAAGTCTTTTTGCTTCTTTTTCTTCAGAAAAAGAAGGCCCTTCCTTTCTTCTTCTGTCGATAAGAAAACGCGGAGCGAAACATGTCCACCACGCTTTTCCCGGTCGATCCGGCCGTTGCCGCCGCCGCGCATGTGGACGAGGCGCGCTTCGCCGACATGACCCGCCGTGCCGCCGCCGATCCCGCCGCTTTCTGGGCCAAGGAGTGCCAGCGCATCGCCTGGATGCGGGCGCCGACGAAGATCCAGTCCGGCGACTTCACCGGCGACGTGAGGGTGAAGTGGTTCGAGGACGGCACGTTGAACGCTTCCGCCTCCTGCCTCGATCGCCATCTCGCCGAGCGGGGCGACCAGGTGGCGATCATCTGGGAGAGCGACGACCCCGGCGTTTCCACCAGCACCACCTATCGCGAGCTGCACGAGAAAGTGTGCCGGCTGGCCAATGTGCTGAAATCCCTCGGCGTGAAGCGGGGGGATCGCGTTTGCATCTACCTGCCGATGGTGGTGGAGGCGGCGGTGGCGATGCTCGCCTGTGCCCGCATCGGCGCCGTCCACACCGTGGTGTTCGGCGGCTTCTCGCCCGACAGCCTCGCCCAGCGCATCCAGGATGCCGGGGTGCGCGTGCTGATCACCGCCGATGAGGGGCGGCGCGGCGGGCGGCGCGTGGCGCTGAAGACCAATGCGGACGCGGCGCTGAAGCATTGCCCGGACGTGGCGCATGTGGTGGTGGTGGAGGTCACCGGCGCGGCCGTGCCGATGCAGCCGGGCCGCGACATCTCCTACACCCAGGCCTGCGCCGCCGCTTCGCCCGACTGCCCGCCCGAGGAGATGAACGCCGAGGACCCGCTGTTCATCCTCTACACCTCCGGCAGCACCGGCAAACCCAAGGGCGCGCTGCACACCACCGGCGGCTACATGGTCTGGGCCAGCTTCACGCATCAGCTGGTGTTCGACTACAGGCCCGGCGAAATCTACTGGTGCACCGCCGATGTCGGCTGGGTGACGGGGCACAGCTACATCGTCTATGGCCCGCTGGCCAATGGTGCCACCACGCTGATGTTCGAGGGCGTGCCCACCTGGCCGGACGCCGCGCGCTTCTGGCAGGTGGTGGACAAGCACGCGGTGAACATCTTCTACACCGCGCCCACCGCCATCCGCAGCCTGATGCGCGAGGGCGAGGGGCCGGTGAAATCCACGCGCCGCACCAGCCTGCGCCTGCTCGGCAGCGTGGGCGAGCCGATCAACCCGGAGGCCTGGCTGTGGTACCACCGGGTGGTGGGCGACGGCCGCTGCCCGATCGTCGATACCTGGTGGCAGACCGAGACCGGCGGCATCCTGATCTCGCCGCTGATCGGCGCGGTGGCCCAGAAACCCGGCTCCGCCACCCTGCCGCTGCCCGGCGTGTTGCCCGCGCTGCTCACCGCCGAAGGCCAGGTGCTGGAAGGTGCCGCCGAGGGCATGCTGGTCATCACCAAGCCCTGGCCCGGCATGATGCGCACCTGTCTCTTATACACATCTGACGCTGCCGACGAACTCTAGGGTGTA
>CAMFLK010000010.1 GCA_945957135.1 uncultured Rhodospirillales bacterium | reverse complement strand
TCATAACCTGAAGGCCGCAGGTTCAAATCCTGCCCCCGCAACCATCAATCCTCGCAATACCAGCAACAGCGCCCCCAAAAGGGGCGCCGTTCGTGTGTTGAGTCCTGCACCACGTCTTCCTCCTAACCCAGTGTCGCCAGCAGTTCTCGCGCGCTGATGATCGCAGGCCCGGCCGTATGGCGCCGGCGCAAGCGGACAGCGGCGGCCTGGCCTGGGTCGGGACGGCCGGGGAGCGGTGGGCCCGCATGGGCAATGATCAGTTCGGCGCCGGCCTCGATCATGGCGTCGGCGGCGTCGGAATGGGCGGCGCAGCCGGCGATGCGCAGGCCGGCGGCGCGGGCGCGGCGAAGGAATTCGATTTCGCGCTGGATACCGAGATCGAAGCTGCGAAGGATTGCGGCGAGTTCGCCATCCATGAAATCGACACTCGGCAGGTTCACAACGCCCTGAATGCCGGCGGCGGTGAGGGCGGCGAAGATGTCCTCCTCGCGGCGGAACGGGTCAACGGCGAAGACTCCGGCATAGACAATGCAACGCGGAGGCGTGGCGTCACGCAAGGCTGCCAGCAGCCGGGCGTTGGCGTCCTGCCAGGCGAGGGCGCCGAGCCAGAACAGGGCGGCGGGATCGGGGCCGCCGAGGAACGGGCAGAGCACCACATGGTCATCCCCCGCGGTGCGCCCGGATGGCAGGCTATGCGCGAGGCGGATGTGAGGTTGCCCAGTTTTACCCAATTGCGTCACGCTGCCACCTTTCCCCCAACGGCTGCCCTGTTAGCGTGGTGGCGGGAAACTGGCCAGCAGAACCGGGAAGTATGTCCAGGGCATATATTTGTGGAACGTTCGACACCAAGGGCCCCGAACTGGGCTTCCTGGCCTCCGCCTTGCGCGCGACCGGCCTGCCGGTGTGCACGGTGGATCTGTCGACGCGGGCCCATGCAGGCATCGTGGACGTGCCGGCAGCCGAGGTAGCGAGGCACCATCCGCAGGGTATGGGCGCGGTATTGGGGCTGGAGGATCGCGGAATTGCGATCGCGGGCATGGTGGCGGCTTTCGAGCGGTTCATCGTCACGCGAGGCGACATTGGCGGCGTGATCGGGGCTGGCGGTAGCGGGGGCACGGCGCTTGTGGCGCCGGGCATGCGGGCACTGCCGGTGGGGGTGCCGAAGCTGCTGGTCTCCACCGTCGCGGCCGGGAATGTCGCGGCCTATGTCGGCGCCTCGGACATCGTGATGATGCCGTCGATCACCGACGTGCAGGGGTTGAACCGGATTTCCCGCCGCATCCTGGGCAATGCGGCCCATGCGCTCGCGGGGATGATCCGGTTTGCCGCGACGGAAGAGGTGTCGTCGCGGCCGGCGCTGGGCCTGACCATGTTCGGCGTCACCACGACCTGCGTGCAGCGCGTGGCGGCGCAGATGGAGGGCACGCATGACTGCCTGGTGTTCCATGCCGTGGGCACCGGCGGCCGGGCGATGGAGAAGCTGATCGCGTCCGGCCTGATGCAGGGCGCGATCGATGCGACGACGACCGAGCTGTGCGACATGTTCATGGGCGGGATATTCCCCGCCGACGAGACCCGGTTCGACGCGGTGATCGCCACGCGCGTCCCCTATGTCGTCTCACTCGGCGCGCTCGATATGGTGAATTTCGGCCCGATGACGACGGTGCCGGAGAAATACAGCGGCCGGGTGCTGTATCCGCACAATCCGCAGGTGACGCTGATGCGTACCACGGCGGAGGAATGCCGCCACATGGCGGCGTTCATGGCGGCCAAACTGAACCGCATGGAAGGGCCGGTACGGCTGCTGATCCCCGAGGGCGGCATCTCTGCCATCGACATGCCCGGCAAGCCATTTCACGACCCGGCCGCCGATGCCGCCCTGTTCGAGACCCTGCGCGCCCAGGTGATACCAACCGACCGCCGCCGTGTCGTCCGCCTTCCTTGCGACATCAACGCCCCGGCCTTCGCCGATGCGCTGGTTGCCGCCTATCGCGAGATTGCCTGAGGAGACCCGGTCATGCCGCGCTTCGAACGAAAGGCGCTGCTGCGCCGGTTTCACGACATGGTCCGGCAGGGCCAGCCGATTATCGGCGGCGGCGCGGGTATCGGGCTCTCGGCGAAGTGCGAGGAAGAGGGGGGGATCGACCTCATCATCCTCTACAATTCCGGCCGTTACCGCATGGCCGGCCGAGGCTCGCTGGCCGGGCTGCTGGCCTACGGCAACGCCAACGAGATCGTGCTGGACATGGCGCGCGAGGTGCTGCCGCTGGTGAGGCGCACCCCGGTGATCGCAGGGGTGAACGGCACGGACCCGTTCATGCTGGCCGAGCACTTCCTGGGCACGTTGAAGGCCATGGGAATCGCCGGCATCCAGAACTTCCCCACCGTGGGCCTGATCGACGGCATCTTCCGGCAGAATCTGGAAGAAACCGGCATGGGCTACGCGCTGGAGGTGGAGATGATCCGCACCGCCCGGGCGCTCGACCTGCTGACCACGCCCTATGTGTTCTCCGAGGCGGACGCCGTGGCGATGGCGGAGGCGGGGGCCGACATCATTATCGCCCATATGGGCCTGACCACCGGTGGCAGCATCGGGGCGGAGACGGCGCTGCGGCTGGAGCAGTGCCCGGCCCTGATCGATGCCTGGGCGGCGGCGGCAAGGCGGGTGCGGCCGGACCTGATCGTGCTGTGCCATGGGGGGCCGATCGCGGTGCCCGCGGATGCGCAGTACATTCTCGACAACTGCCGCCACTGCGACGGGTTCTACGGCGCGAGTTCCATGGAGCGGCTGCCCGTGGAGACGGCGCTGACGGCGCGGACGCGCGAATTCCGCGCCCTGACACGAACGCTGCCGCGCAAGGAGGCAAACGCATGACGATCTTCCGCAGCACCACGAAACCGCCGGCATGGAGCGAGCTGGAAAGCTTCGAGATCGTCCCCCTCGCGCGGGACGAGACCGTTGCGCGCCGGCCCGGCACGCGGACCGAACGGCTGATCGGCACGCTCGGCACCTGCCAGCTTCGTCGCGGCGCCCGCACGCTGCTGCTCAAGGAGGGCCAGTTCATCGACCTCGACCCGTCCGACGGCGAATGGACAATGACCGGCCATGCCGACGCGTCGCAATTCGTGCGCCTGTCCGGCCATTGGGGCGACGACATCGCCGGCTGCGGCATCTTTCGGGTGAAGCCGTCCGACGCGCCGAACAAGGGCGATGCGGTGACCTATCGCAAGAACACCAGCATCGACCGCCACTATCACGATTGCGACGAGTTCTGGATCCTGCTGGAGGGCAAGGGACAGGTGGTGGTGGACGACACGCAGGAGGCCATGGGCCCCGGCGACTGCCTGTGCATCGGCATGGGCCATCCGCACGACTTCCCCTGGGTGGAGGAGGACGTGAAGGCGGTGTTCTTCGAGACGACGTTGCAGGGCCGCAAGCGCACCGGCCATTTGTGGAATCACACGCACGGCGTCGCGCAGCCGCAACCGGAGCGCGTCTGATGGCCAGGCCACAACGGGTGATCCATGTCGGCATCGGCAGCTTCGGCAAGCGCTGGTGCCGCGAGTTCCTCAAGACCAATGTCGATGACGGCACGATCGAGATCGTGGCGCTGGTGGACGTGGACCCGAAGGCGCTGGAATACGGGCGCTCGATCCTCGGGGTGAAGGAGAGCGCCTGCTACACCGACGCGAACAAGGCGTTCAGCGAGGTGGCGGCCGATTTCTGCACCGTGGTGGTACCGCCGAACTTTCACGAGGCGGTGGTGGACGTGGCGATCGCCCATGGCGTGGACGTGCTGAGCGAGAAGCCGATCGCCGACACGATGGAAGCGTCGGTGCGCATCGCGCGAAAGATCAAGGCGGCGGGCCGCAAGATGGCGGTGACGATGAGCCATCGCTTCGACCAGGACAAGACGACGCTGCGGCGCATTGTCCGCTCCGGCAAGCTCGGCCGGGTCAACAACATCTCCTGCCGCTACCAGTCGGACATGCGGCAGCACATGGCCTGGGGTGCGCTGTTCCGCCACACCATGCAGGACCCGATGATCATCGAGGGGGCGGTGCATCATCTCGACATCGTCGCCGATCTGGCCGGCGGCCATTGCGAGACGCTGTTCGCCTCCACGTGGAAGCCAGACTGGGCTGAATATGCCGGAGATACCGATGGCGTGGTGACCATGGTGTTCGATAACGGCGTGCGCGCGATCTACGAGGGGTCGAGCAGCACGGCGGTCGGGCTCAACGACTGGTATCAGGAATACATCCGTGTCGATTGCGAGTTCGGAACTGCGATCCTGAACCATCGCGAGATCGAGGTGTTCACGCGCCAGGACCTGCCGCGCCAGAAGCATCGCGAGGGCACGGGCCAGAAGGTGCCGCTGCTGGTGCAGCCGAAATGGATCAACCATTGGCTGATCCAGAAATTCGCCGAGTGGCGCACGGGAGGGGCCGAGATGGAGACGCATGTGGAGGCCAATGTGCAGGCCTCGGCGTTGATATTCGGGTCGATCCATTCGGCGCGGACCAACGCGCTGGTGAAGCTGCAGGACTACATCCACAGTTTCGGATAGCCGATGCTTCCGGCCACCCCCGCCGAGCGCATGCGTGCCGCGCTGCGGGAGGCGCAGACGCGGCAGGGCGCGTTCCTGGTCGGGGCGGCGATCGGCACTGGCATGGCGGCGCAGGCGGCCACGCGCGGGGGGGCCGATTTCCTGCTGGCGCTGAACGCCGGGCGGCTGCGCAGCATGGGCGCGCCGTCGGTGGCCTCGCTGCTGGCGCTGCGTGACACCAACCGTTTCGTCGCCGATTTCGCGCGGGAGGAGATCCGGCCGCGTACCCGACTGCCTGTGTTGGTCGGCATGGCTGCTTTCGATCCGCGGCTGGATTTCGAGGAGGCGCTCGACGGCGTGCGCACGGCCGGTTTCGAGGGCGTGACCAATTTCCCCACCGTGGCGCTGATCGACGGGCAGTTCCGCCGCTGGCTGGAGGCGACCGGCCATGGCATGGCGCGTGAGGTCGCGCTGCTGCGGGCGGCCCGGGCGCGGGGGCTCGCCACCCTCGCCTATGTCCACACCCGCGAGGAGGCGCAGATGATGGCGGCGGCCGGCGTGGACATCGTCAATGTCGATCTCGGCTGGAATACCGGCGGCGCGCTCGGCGTCGCCACCAAGGTCAGCATCGAGGAGGCGTCCGACGTTGCCGCGCGCATGATCCGCGCCGTGCGCAAGGCCGCGCCGAGCACGATCTGCGTCGTCGAGGGTGGGCCCATCGTGCGGCCGGAGCAGATGGACGAGGTGTGCCGCGCCGCGCAGGCCGATGGCTATGTCGGCGGCTCCACCATCGACCGGGTGCCGCTGGAAACGGCGATCGAACTGGTGACAGCCGCGTTCAAGACCATGGGGGCGCTGCGCCGGCGGGTGACGCGGCTGGAGCGGCAGCTCGCCCCTCGGCTGGCACCCGTCAGCGTCACCGGCGCCGCCGCCGCGACGGTACGGGCGCGGGCGGCCTATGAGCAGGCGCTGGCGACCGAGCTGCCAGTGTTGATCATGGGCGAGGCGGGAACCGGGCGGCGCGACCTCGCCCGGTTGCTGCACGCCGGGGGCGCACGGAAGTCGCGGCGGCTGACCTGGCTCAACTGCGCCGCCGGGCAGGACCGGATGAACGTGGAATTGTTCGGCGCCGAGCCCGGCGTGGCGCCCGGCGTGGGGCGGCGGCGGATCGGCTGGCTTGAACTGGCCAGCGGCTCCACCCTGGTGCTGGACGATCTGGGCGAGCTCGACCGCGGCACCCAGCGGCTGCTCTGCGCGGCGATCGAGAGCGGGGGGTTCCGGCGGCATGGCGGGGCGGAATACTTGAAGCTGGACGCGCGACTGATCGGTATCACCCGGTTCGACCCGGCGCTGGAGCCCGCGCGGTTCGACGGCCGATTGCTGGAGTTGATGGGCGAGATTCCGATCCGTCTGCCGCCGCTGCGCGCGCGCAGCGACGACCTGCCGCAGATCATCCAGCGCCTACTGGAGGGCATGGGCACCGGGGGGCGGCCAGTGGAGCTCGATGCCGCGGCCTATCGCACATTGCTCGCGCATGATTGGCCGGGGAACGGGCGCGAACTGGCAGGCGTGCTGCAGCGGGCGGTGCTGCAGGCGACCGATGGCACGATCCTGGCCGCGCACCTGCCGCCGCTGAAGCGCGACGCGGCGCCCGACCAGCGCGGCAGGTTCGCAAGCGAGCGGGAATGGATTCTCGACGGCCTGCGCCGCAACCGGTTCCGGCGGGCGGAGACGGCGCGCTTCCTCGGCGTGTCGCGCAAGACGCTGTACAACAAGATGGTGGCGCTGGGGCTGCTGGTCGCCTCAACCGACCGGACGCCGATTACCCGGAATTACCCGTAACACATGCCGGCCGCGATTGAGCGCCTCCTGCCTCGCTGCTTCAGTCACCATCAAGAAGCTGGCCGCCAAGAACATGGCTGCAAAAATGGGAGAGGAACGATGCAACGCATCACGCGCCGGAGCCTGACCGCCGCCGCACTCAGCGCGGCTTTGCCCTTGCGGGAGGTGATGGCGCAGGCCACGACCGCCGACGTCACCCGCGCGCTTCCGCGCAGCCATGCCGGGGCCACGCTGCGCATCACCTGGGGCAACACGCCGAGCTACCTCGCGCTGGCCAAGTTTTGCGACGCCTTCACGGCGGCCACCGGCATCGCGCTGGAATTCCAGCCGCTGCTTCAGGCCGACCGCTACCAGAAGCTGGTGCTGGACCTGACCACCAAGACCAACGCGTACGACGTGTATCTCACCGCCTATCAGTGGAAGGACGAGGTGGCGCCCTACGTGGCCGACCTCACCCGCATCGACCAGGAAGTGAAGGGCATGCCGCCCCTGGAGTGGGACGACTATCCCGCCCGCGCGCTGGATGCCTATGCCCGGGTGGGCGAGAAATTCATCGCCGTGCCGATCATCGGTGACGCGTCCATGCTGGTGTGGAACAAGAAGGTTCTGCGCGCGGCCGGGCTCGATCCCGAAGCGGTGCCGGCCGACTGGAACGCGGTCTACGAGACCGGCCGCAAGGTGACAAAGGACAGGCAGTTCGGCTTCAACATGCCGGCGGGCAAGTCCATCCAGACCGCCTGCGTGTGGATCACTTTGTTCCACGGCTTCGGCGGCGGCTGGTTCGATGCCGCGGGCAAGCCGAATCTGGGGTCCGAATCGGGCATCCGTGCCATCCGCTTCATGGTCGATCGGCTCGGCGCGGTCAGCCCGCCGGGCAACCTGACCTGGGACTTCCCGGAGATGCTGAACGGGCTGGCGAGCGGCCAGGCGGCCCAGGGCTATATGTGGACCGGCGGGTTCTCCACGCTGTTCGACCCGGCCAAGTCGGCCATGGCGGGCGAGGTGGGCTGGTCGGCCACGCCGGAGGCGGTTCTGCTTGGCGGCTGGGGCGTCACGATCAACGCGACCAGCCGCAACCTCGATGCCGCCAAGCTGTTCGTGGGCTGGCTGACCTCGCGCGAGATTTCCAAGCAGACGGCGCTGGTCACCGGCACGCCGTGCCGCATCTCGGCCTTCAACGATCCCGCCGTGGTGGCGAAGTTCCCGCTGATGCCGGCGGTGGTGAAGGGCATGTCCGGCCGGGTCGCCACCTACGCGCCGATCAAGGAGTCCGAGCAGGTCAACATCATGATCTACGACGAGGTGAACGCCGCCTGCGCCAAGACCAAGACCCCCGAGCAGGCGGCCGGCGACCTCAACGAGAAGGTCGCCACGTTCATGCGCCGCCGCGGCTACCTGAAAGGCTGAACAACGCCCGCGGCGGATTCACGCCACGGCAATACCGGGAGAAATGCAATGTCCGGCATCACCCGCCGCGCCCTGGCCACCGGGGCCCTCCTGCTCGCCGCCACCGGCGCCCGCGCGCAATCGCCGAGCGAAGCCACGCGCAACCTGCCGAAGACTTATTCCGGCGCCACGCTCAACATCCTCTGGGCCAACGACCCCGTGGGCATCGCCCTCGCCGCCTTCAGCAAGGAATTCAGCGAGGCCACCGGCATCGCGCTGAACTTCACCAATGCCAGTTCCGACGACCGGCAGCAGAAATCGATCCTCGACACCACGACCAAGACAAATGCGTTCGACATCTACATGAACGCCTACCAGTGGAAGCAGCAGCTCGCCCCGTATCTGATCGACCACGCCCATATCGACCAGGAGGTGAAGGGCTGCCCGCCGCTGGACCTCGCCGATTTCCCATCGCGCGCGCTCGACGTCTACACCAAGGTCGGCGGCAAGATGATGGCCATTCCGCTGCTCGGCAGCGCGACCTTCCTGGTTTGGAACAGGAAGGCGTATCGCGAGGCCGGGCTCGACCCCGACAGCCCGCCCGCCGACTGGCAGGGCGTTTACGACAACGGGCTGAAGCTGAAGGCCGAGAAGCGCTACGGCTTCAACATGCCGGCCGGAAAGGCGATCCAATGCGCCTGCGCCTGGATCACCGTGTTCCACGCCATGGGCGGCAGCTACACCGACGCCAAGGGCTTCCCCGCCTTCAACAGCGAGGCCGGGCAGAAGGCGACCAGGTTCATCGCCGAGCGGCTGCAGAAGGTGAGCCCGCCGGGCAACCTGACCTGGGACTTCCCGGAGATGGTCAGCGCGGTGGCCAACGGCACCTCCGCCCAGGGGTTCATGTGGCCGGGCGGCTTCTCCACCCTGCTCGACCCGCAACGCTCGCAGGTGGCGAACGATCTCGGCTGGGCGCCGACGCCGGGGGCGGTGCTGCTGGGCGGCTGGGCGCTCTCGGTCAACGCGTCGTCGAAAAGCCTCGATGCGGCCAAGCTGTTCGTGGGCTGGCTGACCAGTCGGGAGATCTCCGCCCGGGTCGCGCGCATCACCGGCCAGCCCTGCCGCGTCTCCGCATTCAAGGACAAGGAGGCGAGTGCCAAGTTCCGCCAGCTGCCGGCCGTGCTGCAAAGCATGGAAGGTCCGGTGGCGATGTACATGCCCATCCCCGACAACGGCCAGGTCAACATCATCATCGCCGACGAGACCAACGCGGCCTGCGCCGGCACCAAATCGCCCGAGGACGCGAGCCGCGACATGCAGGACAAGGTCTACGCATTGATGAAGCGACGCGGCAACCTGCCCGGATGAGCGCTGCCGCCCTTCCTGTCCGGCGACGCGGCCATCGCCTCGGCACGCGCGGCGCCGCGCTCTGCTTCATCGCTCCGGCCGTGCTGGTGCTGCTCGGCGTCTATCTCGGCCCGATGCTCTACGCGCTGAAGGCCAGCTTCACCGGCTGGGTGATGGTGATGCCCGGCAGCGAGAACGACCTCGTCGGGTTCGACAACTACACCGACGTGCTGCGCAGCCGGGAATTCTGGACGGCGGTGCGCGTCACCATCGTCTACGCGCTCAGCTCCATCACCGGCGGGCTCATCCTTGGCACCTGCCTCGCCCTGCTGCTGAATCTCGACTTCTTCTGGCGCGGCTTCTTCCGCGCCATCATGATCATTCCGATGGTGATCACACCCTCGGTGATCGGCATCTTCTTCAAGCTGCTCTACGAGCAGGAAGACGGCGTGTTCAACCACGTCCTCGCCTCCCTCGGCCTGCCCAAGGTGGCCTGGCTGAGCCTGACCAACGCCCTGCCGTCGATGATCGTCATGGATGTCTGGCAGACCACGCCGTTCTTCATGCTGGTGATCCTCGCCGGGCTGCACTCGATCGACGAGAACCTGATCGACGCGGCGAAGGTGGACGGCACCTCGCCCTGGCAGATGTTCCGCTTCATCCTGCTGCCGCATCTGCTGCCGTACATGCTGATCGCCGCCGCCTTCCGCTGCATCGCGGCGATGGGCGATTTCGACAAGATCTGGCTGCTCACCGGCGGCGGGCCCGGCGACCGCACCACGACGATGACGATCTTCACCTACAAGACCGGCTTCTCGTCCTTCGACATCGGCCGCACCACGGCCATCGCCTGGATCTTCGTGGTGATCGTGCTGGCGGTCAGCTCGCCGCTGCTGCGCTACCTGTTCAAGACCGCGCAGGCGGACCGCTGATGGCCCAGTTCAAGCCCCGGCGCTTCAGCCGCCGCACCGTCAAGCTGGCGCTGACCGCGCTGTGGTGCGCCATCGCCTTCCTCTACCTGTTTCCGTATGTCTGGATGGTGCTGACCGGCATCCGCCAGCCGGTGGACACGCTGGCGATGAGGTTCATCTTCACCCCCACGCTGGACGGGTTCCGCACCATCTTCTTCGAGACCGGCTTCCAGCGCTACATGCTGAACAGCGCGCTGGTCGCCATCCCCTCCACCCTGCTGGTGGTGGCGGTCGCCGCCCCCTCGGCCTACGCGCTGACGCAGCTGCGCATGCGGGGCAACATCTTCCTGGTCGCCATCCTGGTCGCCCGCATGGTGCCGGGCATCGCGCTGCTGATCCCGATCTATCTCACCGCCTCCTATGCTGGGCTGCTCGACACCCGCCTCGTGCTGATCGTGATCTACACCGCCTTCAACCTGCCCTTCGCCATCTGGCTGCTGCGCGGCTTCTTCCGCGAGGTGCCGGCCGAAGTGCGTGAAGCCGCGATCATCGACGGCTGCACCGAATTCCGCGTCTTCCGCAGCATGATGCTGCCCCTGCTGACCGGCGGCATGGTCGCCACCGGCGTGTTCGTCTTCATCGCCGCCTGGAACGAGTTCCTGTTCGCACTGGCGCTGACCCAATCCCGCGCCGCCACGGCTCCGCTTTCCGTGGTGGGGTTCCGCAACGAGTACGGCGTGCAATGGGCGGCGATCGGCGCCGCGGCGGTGATGATCTCCACGCCCGTGGTGGCCTTCGCCGTGGTGATGCAGCGCTATCTCGTGCGGGGCCTCACCATGGGGTCGGTGAAGGGATGAGGCACGGCGCGGACCGCGCGCCGGGTTGGCTGGCGGCGGCGCGCCAAACCAAAACTCATGCCAACGGTCATTCTTCATGACCGTTGGCATGAGCCATATCCGCAAGGGGGAAACGACATGGTCCGCATCTACGTCAGCGACGTCATCGACGCGCCGATCGAGAAGGTCTGGGGGCTGATCCGCGACTTCAACGGCATGCCGGAATGGCATCCGTTCATCGCCGACAGCCATATCGAGGGCGGGCTGCCGAGCGACGCGGTGGGGTGCGTGCGCAACTTCCATCTCGCCAATGGCGGGCACTTGCGCGAGCAGCTGCTGTCGCTGTCCGACCGCGACCATGAATGCATCTACTGCATCCTGGAGAGTCCGCTGCCGGTGACGGATTACGTGGCCGGGTACCGGGTGCTGCCGATCACTGAGGGCAACCGCACCTTCATCGACTGGTGGGCGGAGTTCGGCATCAGGCCGGAGGACGAGGCGCGGATCGTCGACCAGGTGAAGAACGGCACGTTCCGCCGCGCCTTCCAGGCGATCGCCGAATACCTCGCGAAGAAGGCGTGATCCGCTGATCGATGATGTGACGCTGGCGGCCTGCACCAGCCGCATGGTGCGGGTGCGGCTGGGCGGCGAGGGCGGCGCGTCCTACGGCGTGCGCACCGACTGGCCGGACCAGGGCACGATGGCGGCCGTCGTCGCCACGCCCGGTTCGGTGGTGCTGAACGACGCTGAAGGGCGCCCCGCGCTGCGCCTCTGCCTCGAACAATCGTGCCTGACGCCGGACCTGCTGCTGCGCTTCGAGTTCTTCCGCGAACAGCATTTCTACGGCCTGGGCGAGGGCGGCGCGCAGTTCGACCGGCTGGGGGTGGTGCGGCGCTTCTGGAACTTCCAGGCCAATCGCGGCCAGGGGGCGGACATCGCCATGCCGCTGCTGCTGTCCACCGGCGGCTACGGCGTGTTCTTCGACTGCGCGCGCCGGGCGACGCTGGAGCCCGGCGATGCCGGCGACGGCGCCTTCATCGAATACCGCGCCGCCGCCGGCGGGCCGATCGACATTTACCTGATCGCCGGCGACATGCGGGCGGTGCTGGGCGAGGCTGCCGCCCTGCTCGGCCGCGCGACGATGCCGCCGCGCTGGGCGCTGGGCTACCTGCAATCGTCCCGCCATTTCGACAGCGCGGAGGAGGTCCGCGCCCTCGCCGCCGAATTCCGCGCCCGCGACATTCCCTGCGACGCGCTGATCTTCCTGTCCACCTACGGCGCGGCGAAGGGCTGGAACGCCGGCGTCGGGCATCTCGACTGGGAGCCGACGCTGTTCGCCGAGGCGGACGCCATGGTGCGGGAAATCCGCGCGCAGGGCATGCAGGTGATCACCCATGAATATCCGGTGCTGCATCCGGACTCGCCGCTCTTCGCTGAGGCCGAGCGCGAGGGGTACCTGCTCGGCTGGGCCTATCCCGACCTGCCGCCCGCCAGGCCCGGCGGCCCGGCCGTCTACAAGGAAGGCCAGCGCATGCTGGACTTCTCGCGCGCCGAGGTGCGGGACTGGTGGTGGCGGCAGCACCGCGCGCTGGTGGAGATGGGCATCGCCGGCTGGTGGCTCGATGGCGGGGAGGGGCCGCCCGAGCATGTGGCGCTGCGAGCCGGCCCGTCGCGCGACCTGCACAACCGCTTCGACCTGCTGCGCCAGCAGGCCTTCGCCGAGGGCGAGGCGCGCGACCGGCCGGACGCGCGGCTCTGGCTGCTCTGCCGCTCCGGCGGTCCGGGCATGCAGCGCTTCGGGGCCATGCCGTGGTCGGGCGACATCAACACCAGTTTCGCCACGCTGGAGGCGCAGATCCGCACGGGGCTGAACGTCGGCATGTCCGGCGTGCCGCATTGGGGCACCGATGCCGGCGGATTCTACAGCGTCGCGCCGGACACGGGCGAGTTGTTCGTGCGCTGGCTGCAATTCGCCGCCTTCACCTCGATCTTTCGCGGCCATGGCCATGTCTGGCGCCGGCACCTGCCGTGGAGCCACGGCCCGGAGATCGAGGCGATCTGCCGCGAGATCATCAGGCTGCGCCATCGGCTGATGCCCTATACCTACACGCTGGCGTGGCAGGCCCATCGCGAGGGGCTGCCGATGATGCGCCCGCTGGTGCTGAACTATCCGGATGATCCGAAGACCTGGGACCTCGGCACCCAGTACCTGTGGGGCGACGACCTACTGGTCGCTCCGGTGACGCGCGAGGGAGCCACGCATTGGCCTGTCTACCTGCCGGCGGGGCGTTGGTTCGATTTCTGCTCGGAAGCCGAGTACCAGGGGCCGTGCAGCGTGACAGTGGCGGCCCCGCTTGATCGGCTGCCGATATTTGTGCGCGCCGGCAGCATTATTCCAATGGGCTCACCCGACCGGAATGCACGAGACGGCCAGGCCGATGCACTCACGCTACGGATCTATCCCTCCGGCGAGAGCTCCTTCACCTTGTACGAGGACGACGGCCATACGAACCAATGGCGCCAGGGCGTCCACGCCATCACCCACATCACCTGCACCGAATCGGCAGTGGCGATCGAGGTGAATGTTGGTGTTCCACACGGCCATCCGAACATCACTCGGTCCGGCCGCGGTATCGCGCTGGAAATCCGCTGTGATACCGCCCCTACCGCGGTCATTCGTGATGGTCAGCGACCAGGCTCGGACAGGCATGCTGTCTCGGAATGCGCGTGGAGCCACGAAGATGGCTTCGTGTGTGTGCGGATGGCGGCAGGGCACGGGTCGCTCCGGCTGGAACGGTAGCCGAACGTCGAGATCAGTACGCTGCGGCGTTGTCATTTCGCCGAGTTCCGTCCGGTCAGATCAGTCCGTCCGCGAGTTTTTCCGAAAGCATCGTGGTCGGCAGATTGGTGTTGGCCCTCGGCACGCAGGGCATCACGGACGCGTCGACCACATGCAGGCCGCCGAGCCCATGGACGGCTCCGTTATGCGGTGAGACCACGGCCGCCTCGTCGTCGGGGCGCCCCATTCGGCATGTGCCGGAGGGATGATAGCCTCCGATGGTATGCTTGCGGATCATCTCCTCCATCGCCTCGTCGTCCTCGAGCGCGGTGCGGATGTCGTGGCCGCCGGCGAAGAGGCGGTCGATCAGCAATTTGCGCAGCGGTCCCGGTCCTTCGGTCAAAAGCGCCGGACCGAGCGTGACCAGCCAGTTGCGCAGGCTGACCCCGCCGACGAGCTTCGCCATCGCGCCGTGCGTCGCGGCGAAAGGATCGCTGCAGGCGCGGCGCATTTCCGTGGAGGCATAGAGCGACCACATCCGCCGTACCGCCAGTTTCATCCGCGCCATGTCGCGCGGGTCGGACAGCATCTGGAAGGCGATTTCCGGCCGGCCGGCGGGGTTTTCCGGATTCAGCCGGACCCAGCCGGTGGAATAGGATTTGTTGATCCAGCTGAACAGCGAGCCGATGCGCCGACCGATCGGATGCCATGCGGATTTCGAGACGACGACCATGAACATGTCGCCATGGCCGCAACCCTCGACCCCGGAGGAATAGCGCCAGGCCGCCTGCACGTGACGGCGCGGTGCCTTGCCCAGGCGATGGCCGCGCCGGATCCAGGATGACATCGCCAGGGAGGGATGCTCGTTCAGGTTCCGGCCGACGCCGGGCAGGTGGTGCAGAACCGCCACGCCCGCGGCGTTCAACCGGCCCGCATCCCCGATGCCCGCCCGCAGAAGCAGCGCCGGACTCTCCAGCGCGCCTGCCGAGAGAATGATCCGCCGCGCCGCGATGCATTCCCCCCCCGATCTGAACGCCGATGGCGCGCCGGCCGTCCATCACCAGACGATCGACCTTCACACCCGCGCGGATGGTAAGGTTCGCACGCCCGCGCGTCGTGGTGTCGAGATAGCCCATCGCGGCCGAGCGGCGCGATTGGCGATCGGTGGTCAGCGACATCGGGAACCAGCCATCCGCGAACACCGCGTTCTGGTCGCCGATATTGCGATACCCCGCCGCCGTCAGCGCCTGCATCGTCGCGCGGGTGAAGCCGGGCCATTCCTCCGGCATCACCCGGCTGATGGTGATCGGACCGGACGAGCCGTGCAGCGGGCCGTCATAATCCATATCGGTCTCGAGCTTGCGGAAATACGGCAGCACCCCCTGCCAGTCCCAGCCATCCGCGCCCAGCGCCGCCCATTCATCGTAATCCGCGGGCAGGCCGCGGTTGCCGATCTCGCCGTTCATGCTGGAGCCGCCGCCGATCACGCGCGGCTGGATATAGGGTTCCGCCGGCGAAGGCCGCGGATCGTTGTGCGAGACCGGCATCAGCCGGGCGCGCAGATCGCGCCACTGATAGGCGGGGTTGAAGGCGGCGCGGTAGGGATAGACGTCGCGGATTTCCTCGGGCTCCCGCCCCGGCGCGAAATCGGGTCCGGCTTCGATCAGCAGGACGCGGTTCCTCCCTGATGCGGACAGCCGGTTGGCCAGCACGCAGCCCGCCGGCCCCGCGCCGACGATGATGTCGTCATAGGCGGCCGTCATTTCGCGGGTTCGCCGTCCTTCTTCAGGGTGAATTCCTGATAGGCGGTGCGGTTGGCGAGGATGTAGTCCCAGTCATACTCAACGCCGAGCCCGGCGCCGTCGGGAACGGGCATGCAGCCGTCCTCGCCGATATCCTCCAGCGCATCGCTGTAGCCCGAGCCGAACACCGGCGGCACGGGGTTCGCGACGCCGGGGGCGACGAGCGAGAGCTCGTACCAACCCGAATTCCGCATTGCGGCCATGCAGTGCCGCTGCGCCGGGCCGGCCGCGTGAATCTCGCAGTCCAGGCCGAAGGCTTCGGCGAGATGCGCCACCTTCATCGTGCCGGTGATGCCCATGTCGTAATCGGGGTCGGCACGCAGATAGTCCGTCGCCCGCTCGTGGAGCCAGACCGCCTTGCTCTCGAGTCCGCGCACATGCTCGGTCAGCATCAGCGGGGTGCGCACGCTCGCCTTGAGCTGCCGGGCCGCGTGCGGCGACCAGCCGGCGTCCATGAACGGGTCTTCGTACCAGAGATAGCCGCCCTCGTCGCAGGCTTTGCCGACATGGATCGCGTCGGCCAACGTGCGCAGCTCGCTCGCGGCGTCGTACATCAGCGCCATCCGGCCGCCGACGCGCCGGGCGCAGAGCAGCAGGTTCGCCGCTTCCTCCTCTGGGTCCCCTTCGCCCCAGCCGTGAATCTTGTAGCCGCGATAGCCGAGTGCCAGGCATTGCTCGGCGAAGTCGGCATAGGCCTCGATGCTGTCGAGAATTCCGTCGCGGCCGCCGTTCAGCGTGCTCGCATAGGTCGGCAGCCGCTGGCGGTAGCCGCCCAGCAGGCGCCAGACCGGGCGGCCGGCCGCCTTGCCGGCCAGGTCCCACAGCGCGATGTCCAGCGCGGAATGGCCGATCGCCATGTAGTGGCGGTGGGCGCGCTTCAGCTTGTTGTAGATCGCCTCTCGTTCTTCGGCGTCCTCGCCGAGGATCAGGCCGCAGGCGGCCCTGACCTGGCCGACCATCACGCCGTTCTTGCCGCTGTGGACGCTGCAATACTCGCCGCGATGCCCGCCTTCGGTCTCGATGCGAACGGCGAAGGCCGTCAGCCGCGACCGCGCGCCCTTCATCACGCTGCGGTTGCCGCTGGCATCGATGCCGAGCCCGTCGACCGTATAGCCGAACTCATGGATTTCGATCCGTGCGATCCGCGCGTCCGGCCGCGAGCCGATCAATCTGTTCATGGCGCTTCCTGACAGTTTCGACTTGCCAGCGGCAAAGCTGTCTGACAACATAAATTTAAACAGACTGATTTAACGCCGTCAACGGAACAGGGCCACCAGGATGGACTCGGAGGAAAGCCGCTCCGCGATCGCCTACCGGCAGATCGCCGGCTTCATCGACACGGTCGCTGACGGGGCGCGGCTGCCGCCCGAGGCGGATTTCGCCGAGATGTTCGGCCTGTCGCGGGCCAGCATCCGCGAGGCGCTGGCGCGGCTGCGGGCGGAGGGCATCGTCCGCTCCCGCAAGGGCTCGGGCACCTACGCGGTGCGCAGCGGCGCGCCGGAGATGGTCCGGCTCTCCGCGATCTCCTCGGTGCGCGAACTGGCCCAGTGGCACGAGGTGCGGCTCGCGCTGGAAAGCGAGGTCGCGGCGCTGGCGGCCGACCGGCGGACCGAAGCAGATCTGGCGCGGCTCGTCGCGGCGCAGGAGGCGCTGCTGGCCAGCCTGCTCACCGGGCGGGGCGGGCGCGAGGACGTGGCCTTCCACGCCGCCCTGGCGGCCTGCGCGCATAATCCGAAGCTGTCGGACGCGCTGGGGCGGCTGACCTCGCACATCTTCAGCTGGGGCAATCTATCGGCGCAGCGCTCCGTGCTGACCATGGCGGAACGCCGCGAACTGATCGTTCTCGAACATGGCGCCATCGTCGCCGCCGTCGCGGCGCGCGACGGCGACCGCGCCCGCGCCGAAATGCGCCGCCACCTTCTGGCCGGCCGCACGCGCGTGCTCAGCGACCTGCAGATGTAGGCAAGCGGCCGATCGGGGAGAGTCCAAGTCATGAAAACGATGTTCGACAGAAGGTTCATGCTGCGCGCCGGCGCCGCGACCCTGGCGCTCGCGGGCCTGCCGAAGCCGGCCCGCGCGCAGGCGCTTTCCGGCACGGTGCGGGTCTGGACCTTTCTCGGGGCGGACGGGAAGTCGCCACGCGAGGTGGTGCTGCGCGACATCATCCAGCGCTTCAAGGCCACGCATCCCGGCGTCGCGATCCGCATCGAGTCCCAGCCCTTCCAGGAGCTGGAGGTGAAATTCGTCGCCGCCGCGGCCCAGAATCGCGCGCCCGACGTGATCTGGATGCGCGACACCTTCCTCGACCTCGTGCAGCAGCGCGGCGCGCTCGCCAATCTCGACGACCTGCTCTCGGCCGAGTTCAAGGCCAAGGCGCTGCCCGATCTCTATCCGGTCTTCGTCCAGAAATCGGTGTTCGACGGGAAACGCACCTCCCTGCCGATCTGGCCGAGCCCGGCCCAGGCGATCTTCTATCGCAAGGACGCGCTGGGCGAACTCGGCCTCGATGCCCCGCCGCTGACCTGGGACACATTCATCTCCGCCGCCGGCAAGCTGACCAAGGGCGACCGGCTGGGCTTCGGCCTGCCGACCAACGACAACAGCGTCTCCGCCTTCATCAACATCATGACCGGCTTCGGTCCCTCGATCTTCGACGCGGCGACCGGGCAGTTCAGCGTGACCGGACCGGAGGCGAAGGAGGCGGCCAATGTCGTCAGGCAGCTCGTGGCGAATGGCGCGCTGTCGCCGACGCTGCTGAACGCGATGGGCGACGACATCCAGGACCAGTTCGCCTCCGGTCGCTTCGCGATGGTGCAGGCCTTCGCGCCGCGCTTCCAGCAATACAAGCAGATCGCCGCCGGCTATGACGGCAAGAGCCTGGCGGTGTCGGCCTGGCCGGCCTTCGGCACGAACCCGCCGGCGGTGCTGCTCGGCCCGTACTGGACGGTGGGCATTTCCGCGAGATCGGCCAATCCGTCCGCGGCCACCGCCTTCGTCGAGAGCCTGTTCAGCACGGAGGCGTCGCTGGAATGGGCGAAGACCGCGGGGCTCGTGCCCGACCGGCGCTCGGTGCTGCAGGACCCCTATTTCGCGACGCCGGCCGCGGCCGACATCCACGCCTTCACGGCCCTGCTCGCGGCGCCCGGCGTCATGACCTTCCCGCAGCGCATGCCCAACATCACCAAGATCTTCCCCGTGATGAACACGGCCCTGCAGGAGCTGATCGGCACCAGCGAAAGTGTGGACGCCATCCTCGGGCGGGCGAAATCCACGCTGGGCTGGTAGCGCGCCGTGCACACCATTCGTCTCGCCACGCCGCGCGGCCTGGACGTCCTCGCGCGCCAGGCGCGGCTGGTGGGGTCGTCGCTGGTGGCGCCGGCCTTGCTGCTGGTCATCGCCATCAACATCCTGCCCGCGCTCTACGGATTCTACCTCAGCCTGCACAAGGTGTTCTTCTTCGGCAACGAAGGCTTCGTCGGGCTCGCCAACTATGCCGCGCTGTTCCGCGATCCCTTCGCCTGGCAGGCGATCGGCCGATCGCTGCTCTTCACCTTCGCGGCCCTGGCCGTCGCCGTGCCGCTGGCGCTGCTGGCGGCCATGGGCATAAGCCGGCTGGGAAGCTGGGGCAGCGTGCTGCTGACTGTGCTGCTGGTGCCCTGGGCGATGAGCCCGATCGTGGTCGCGCTGCTGTGGAAATGGATCCTGGTGCCCTCGCCCGGCGGGCTGGTGGGGGCCGCCTTCACCGCCTTCGGCCTGCCGCCGCAGGATTTGCTGACCAACCCGCTGCTGGCCATGCCGACGCTGATCGTCGTGGCGGTGTGGCGCAACTTCGCCTTCGCCACGATCATCCTGATCGGCGGCCTGGGCCAGATACCGCGCGACCTCGCCAAGGCGGCGGCGGTCGACGGGCTCGGCGCCTGGGAGAGCTTCCGCAAGATCACGCTGCCGCTGCTCGCCCCCTCGCTGCTGATCGTGATCTCGATGCTGACCATCAGCTACTTCAACGAAGTGCAGCTCATCATCGGCCTGACAGGGGCGGGCCGATTCGGCAGACCACCACCCTGGCCTATGCGCTCTACAACACCGGCTTCGTCGAGCTGGACCAGGGGCGCGGCAACGCCATCGCGGCGGTGATGTTCCTGATCAACATGGGCCTGATCGCCATCTATATCCGCATCCTCGGCCGGCAGCGGGGAGCGGCCGCGTGAGAACCCTGTCCCGCATCGCGCTGGTCCTCGCCTGCCTGCTGGCCGGCATTGTTGCCCTGGGCCCGATCCTCTGGGCCGCCTCCACCTCGTTCAAATCGGCCAACCGCATCTTCGCGGTGCCGCCTGAATTGCTGCCGCGAAGCCCCACCCTGGCACACTATGCCAATCTGATCGCCGAAGGCGTGCACTGGGCTTTCCTGAACAGCTTCGCCTATGCGGCCGTGGCGGTGCTGGCCGCGCTGCTGTTCGGCGCGACCGCGGGCTACGCGCTGATGCGCTACCCCGTGGCCGGCAGGCCGGCGGTGCTGCTCGTCTTCCTCGCCACCATGGCGGTGCCCGGCTTCGCCGTGCTGCTGCCGACCCAGATGCTGGCGGCGGGTATCGGCCTGCAGAACACATGGGCGATCCTGCCGATCCTCTATGCCGGGCACATCCTGCCCTTCACGGTGTGGGTCACGCGGTCGCATTTCGCCACGGTGCCGCGCGAGCTGGAGCAGGCGGCGGAGATCGACGGCTATTCGCGCGCCGAGGCGGTGTGGAGGATCGTGCTGCCCGGCGCGAAGCCCGCGCTGCTGGCGGCGGCGACCTTCGGCTTCCTGCATTGCTGGAACGACTACGTCACCGGCTCGACCATGGTGGACGCGCCGGAGCTGCGCACGTTGCAGGTCGCGCTGATCTTCTTCCAGGGCTTCCACGGCCGCGACTGGGGCTCGCTGATGGCGGGCGTGATCATCGCGACGATCCCGCCGGTGGTGGTGTTTCTCCTGTTCCGAAAATTCCTGATCGGCGGTTTCGCCGACGGGTCCGTCAAAGGCTGAATTGCATGACCGAGGCGCGGCCGAACACGGCGCAATCCGTGCGTTTTCGCAACGTCGGGAAAAGCTACGGCTCCGGCTGGGCGGTGTCGGGCATCAATATCAGCATCGCGCCGGGGCAGTTCGTCACGCTGCTCGGCCCCTCCGGCTGCGGCAAGAGCACCACGCTCAACATGATCGCCGGGCTGGAGACGCCGACCGAGGGGCAGATCATGATCGGCGAGCGCGACGTCACCGCCATGAAGCCGGCGGATCGCGACATCGCCATGGTGTTCCAATCCTACGCGCTCTACCCGCACATGACGCTCTACGAGAACATCGCCTTTCCGCTGCGCGCCCGCCGGCGCCGCACGCCGGAGGCGGAGGTGGACCGCAAGGTGCGCGCCGCCGTGAAGATGCTGGGCCTGGAGGCGCTGCTGGACCGGTTCCCGCGCCAGATCTCCGGCGGCCAGCGCCAGCGCGTGGCGCTCGGCCGGGCGATGGTGCGCACGCCCACGGTCTATCTGCTGGACGAGCCGCTCTCCAATCTCGACCAGCAGCTGCGGGTGCAGATGCGCTCCGAGCTGAAGGACATCCACCAGCGGCTGGGTGCGACCATGCTCTACGTCACCCATGACCAGAGCGAGGCGATGACGCTGTCGGACCTGGTCGTGGTGATGTCGAACGGCCGGATCGAGCAGGCGGGCAGCCCGCGCGAGCTGTACGACAACCCGGCCAACCTGTTCGTCGCCCGCTTCCTCGGCGAACCCGGCATGAACATCCTCGACGGCGAGGCGGCCGACGGGCGGCTGCGCGGGCCGGGCTTCGACATCGCGCTACCCGCGCTGGCGCGGACGGCGGGGCGCCGGATTTCGGTGGGCATCCGGCCTGAGGATTTGCACCACGATCCCTCGGCCGCCGCGGCGATCAGCGGCACGGTGCGTACCGTGGAATATCTCGGCTCGCGCAGCCTCGTCCGCGTCGATCTGGGCGACCGGCTGATCGCCGCCTTCCTGCCCCCCTCCGTCGATCTGCCGGCCGGTGCCCCCATCGGCCTGTCGCCCGCCGATCCGGACAAGGCGCGCTTCTTCGAAACCGATGGCGGCGCGTCGCTGCACGCGCATCGGAATCTCGCGGGCTGAGCCTGCAACAAGACCTTCTTCGACGACGAGATCGCGGTTGTCACTGGGGCGGGCTCAGCCACGCCGGTTTGGGGAAGTCGGTCAGAGTTCTCCCACCCCGCTACCGCGCGCGCTGGTAGCGCACGGCAAGCGGCGTGAAGCTCACGTCGGGATCGAGCGGATACATCGGCCGGGCGCAGATCCGGTGGCCGAGCGTGGGCAGGTTGGCCGAGGTGGCGCCGGGGATGTCGATGTTAAAGTTCTTCTCCACCCAGGCATCGTACATGGCGAATTCGGCGTGCGGCGATTTCAGGATGATCGTGTCGTAGTCACGGGGGTTGCAGCCGTTGGCGTAGTACATCGCCCGGTCGAACAGGCTGACGGAGCGCGACATCACCACCGCCGTGACCGTGCCGAATTCCAGCACCGCTGACGGGCCGGCCTCCAACAACGCCCCCATCGTCTCGAGCCGCGCCCGCCCGTCCGACAGCAGGCGCACGCGGGCGCGCACGGGCAGCGGGGCGAAGCGGGCGGGGTCGCAGGTGCCGCCCAGCGTCACGTCGATGGTCGCGCCCACGCCGGCGCGATGGGCGGCGGCGGCGGCCGGCGCATCGACGATCTGCAGCAGCACCTTGCGCCGCGACCCCGCTTCGAGCAGGGCGCGCAGGATGAGGTTGGAATCGCCGGTGGCGCCGGAGGAGGTGGCATCGGCCGCGTCGGTGAACAGCACCGGGCCGGCCATCACCTCGGCCTGGGCGATGGCGCGGGGCAGGGCGATGAACTTGCCCTGCATGCGCGCGCGGTTGGCCCAGAACTCCTCGGCCAGGCGGATCGCCTCGCGCTCGGCCTTCGCCGCGTCATCGGCGACGATGATCACTTGCGAGCACAGCTCAGGCACGTCGGTGAACGGGTTGCCGATCATCACCCCCGCGGCGCGGGCGGTGCCCTCGCGCTCCAGCCGCTGGCATTCGCGGATGATGTCGCCGTAGCAGCCGGTGCGGGTGATGAGCTCGTCGCCGCGCACCAGGGCGGGGATGGTCACCCGCACGATGGAAGGCGGCGCCGCGCCGTCCAGCAGGGCCAGCAGCAGCCGTGCGGCGCGAATGCCGGTATCGGCGAAATCGACATGCGGATAGGTGTGGTACAGCGCCAGCGCGTCGATCTGGCGCAGCATCCGGTCGGTGAGGATGCCGTGCAGATCGAGGGAAATGACGATGGGCACGCGCGGGCCGACCATCTGTCGCACCGCTTCCAGCAGCGCGCCCTCGGGGTCCAGCTCGCCCTCGGCCGCCATCGCGCCGTGGAGGGAAAAGTAGATGGCGTCCACGCCGTCCTTCGCCGCGGCCACGCTGTCGAGCAGTTCCTGGCGCACGCGCTGCCAGGCATCTTCCATCAGCAGCCCGGCGCTGCCCGAGCGGGCACTCATCGCGGGGACCACGGCGATGTCCGCCCGCTCGGCGAACACGCCGAGTGCGCCGCCGATCGAGGTGTTCAGCGCGCGCTGCTTCAGCATCGCCTCGCCGCGCTGCACCTCGAAATTGTCGTACCCGCCTCGCATCGGGTTGAACGACGAGACTTCCTGGATGCACTCGACGATCAGGATCTTCCGCATTGTGTCTTCCATTCTCAGCTTTTCATCCGGGGGTCGAGCCAGTCCCGCAGCCCGTCGCCAAGCAGGTTCAGGCCAAGCACCGACACGATCACCGCGAGGCCGGGAAACAGCGTCACCCACGGCGCCTCGCCCATGAAGTCGCGCCCGCCGGCGATGATGTTGCCGAAGGTCGGCGCCGGCGGCGGCGGGCCGACGCCGATGAAGCTCAGCGCCGCCTCCGCCAGAATCGCCGTCGCGAACACGTAGGTCAGCCGCACGATCAGCGGGCCGAGCGCGTTCGGCAGCACGTGGCGCACCAGCACCCGCGCCTCCCGCATGCCCAGCGCGCGCGCCGCCTCCACATAGTCCAGCTCGCGGATCACCAGCACGGAGGCGCGCACGATGCGCGCGGTGTGCGGCGTGGTCGCGACGGTCAGCGCGATGATCACGTTGCCGACGGAGGCGCCGAGCGTGGCGCTGATGGCGATCGCCAGCAGGATGGCGGGAAAGGCCATCAGCGCGTCCATCAGCCGCATCAGCGGATTGTCGAGCGCGCGCACGAAGCCGGCGGCGGCGCCGATGGCGGTGCCGCACAGCCCGGTGGCCAGCGCGGTGCACAGGCCGATGAGCATGGACAGCCGCGCCCCGGCCATGACCCGGCTCGCGACGTCGCGGCCGAGATGGTCGGTGCCGAACCAGTGCGCCGCGTCCGGCGCGTGCAGGCGCAGGCGAACGTTGCTGCGCAGCGGGTCGAACGGCGTCAGCACCGGCGCGGCGAGGGCGACGATCGCCACGAAGCCGACCAGCAGCGCGCCGATCAGCATGCCCCGGCCGAGCCGCGGCCGCCAGCGCATGCGCGGCAGGCCGATTGCGGCGCTCATCCCAGCCGGATCCGCGGGTCGGCGGCGGCGTAGAGGATGTCCACCACCAGGTTGATGACGAGATAGACGGTGCCCACGAACAGCAGCCCGCCCTGGATCACCGGATAGTCGCGCGAGAGGATGCCGCCGATGACGAGGCGGCCGACGCCGGGGATGGAGAACACCTGCTCGATCACCACCGTGCCGCCGAGCAGCGCGCCGGCGACGATGCCGGCCACGGTCAGGATCGGCACCAGCGCGTTGGCCAGGCCATGGCGCAGCAGTACGGTGCGGCGGCCGAGCCCCTTGGCCGTGGCGGTGCGCATAAAATCCTGCCGCAGCACGTCCAGCATCGTCGCGCGCGTCATCCGCGCGACGAAGCCCATCTGGGTGACGGCCAGCGCCCCGGCCGGCAGCGCCACGCTGCGCAGCCAGCCCAACGGGTCCTGGTCCAGCGGCACGAAGCCGCCGGTGGGGAACCAGCCCCAGCGCACCGCGAACAGCAGGATCAGCATCAGCCCAAGCCAGAACTCGGGAATCGACAGGCCGAGCAGGGCCGTCACCATCACCGCCTGGTCCGGCCAGCGCGTGTGCCAGGCGGCGGCGGCGGTGCCGGCCAGCACGCCCCCGGCGATGGCGCAGGCCCAGGCCAGGGCGGCGAGCGACAGCGTCACCGGCAGGCGCTCGACGATCGCCTGCGTCACGCTCCGCCGCAGCAGGATGGACTGGCCGAGATCGCCGTGCAGCACGCGCCAGTACCATTCCGCCATCTGCTCGGCCAGCGGACGGTCTAGGCCCAGCTCGTGGCGCAGCCGCTCCATCTGCGCCGGCGTGGCGCCCGCATCGGCGAAGGCCGATGCGGGATCGCCGGGCACCAGCGCGATGATCGCGAAGGACAGCAGCGAGACCAGCGCCAGGATCACCACCATGCTCGCCAGCCGCCGGACGAGGAACGGCAGCATCGGCGCCGCTCACCCCTCCAGCCAGACGCCCCACATGCGCGGGATGCGGAACGGCACGAAGTTCTTCAACTTCGCCGTCGAGGCCTGGAAATATCCGTAATTGCCGCATTTCAGCGCGATCGCCTGGGCATAGAGGCGGGTCTGGAACTGGGCGAAGATCGCCTTGCGCCTGGCCTGGTCCATCTCGGCGTTGAAGGCGGCGTAGAGCCGGTCCACCTCCGGGTCCGGCTTCTGCTGCGACAGGCCGTTCACCCAGGG
This sequence comes from uncultured Rhodospirillales bacterium, assembly GCA_945957135.1. Taxonomy (GTDB): domain Bacteria; phylum Pseudomonadota; class Alphaproteobacteria; order Acetobacterales; family Acetobacteraceae; genus CAMFLK01. Next base: position 10,126 of record CAMFLK010000010.1, on the reverse strand, counting down.
CAGCATCACCGAGGCGGGGCCCTCGAACGGCTCGATGCCCAGGCCGTGCGTCCAGAAATTCCAGCCGCTGGGCGTGAAGCCCATCTTGGAGACGGTGGGCCAGTCCGCGACCGACACCTGCACGTTCACGCCGATATCGTTGAGCCGTTCGGCGAACAGCGTCGCCGTGTCCTGGTCCGCGCGCAGCGGGTCGGTGATGAAGGTGAGCTTCTCGCCCTTGTAGGCGGATTTCGCGAGCAGCGCCTTGGCCGCGGCGATGTCCGGCTTGTTGTAGCTCTCCGCCCCCTCCAGCGTGTGATAGGCCGAGGCGGGAAACACCCAGCCGCCATCGAGCTCGTAATTGTCCGGCGAGGCGAGCGCCATCAGCTCGCCCATGTCCAGCGCCTTCTGCGCCGCGAGCCGGAAATTGACGTCGCCGGTCACGCCGAGCGCGTGGTTGAACTTGATGATCTGGAAAGCGAAAGGCAGCGCCTTGTAGATCGTGTTCGCCTTGTCCGCGCCAAGCTTCTTCGCGACGTCGGTATCGACGGTCTCGAGGAACTGCACCTCGCCGGCGCGGAACGCCGCCTCGCGCGCGCCCGCCTCGGGCATGAAGCGGAACACCACGCTGTCGAGAAACACCTCCTTCCTGCCGGCGAATCCGTCGCGCCCGGTGGCGCCGGGGTTGAAGCTGTAGCCATCGTAGCGGGCGAGCTTGACGTGGCTGTCCGGGCTGTATTCGACGAAGCGGAACGGGCCGGTGCCGATATAGTCGATCTTGTTGGCGGGCTTGGCCGCCTCGCTCGCGGGGTAGATGGCGATCGGCGCGCGCGGCGAGGAGAGGTTGTCGAGGAAGGTGGATTGCGGCGCCTTCAGCGTGATCGTCAATTCGTTCGGCCCGGTGGCGCGCACCGTGTCGATCGCCGCGAGCAGGTTCGCCGAGGCGCCGATGGTGCGGTAGCGCTCGAGCGAGGCGGCGGCGTCCGCCGCGTCCAGCACCTTGCCGTTGTGGAACTTCACGCCCTGGCGGATGGCGAACACATAGGTCTTGCCGTCATCGGAGATGGTGACGCCGCTCGCCAGCTCCGGCACCGGCTTGGCGTTCTCGTCGCGCGCGTAGAGCGTCTCGAAGATATGCAGGCACACGTTGCGCGCCACCTGGGCGGAGGTGACGTGCGCGTCCAGCGAGGGCGGCGCCTGCACGATGGCGATCACCACCTGGCCGCCGCGCCTGGCCTGCGCGCCCGCCGCGCGCGGCGCCGCCGCCAGAAGGGCTGCGCCCAGGGCCGCCTTGCCGAAATCCCGACGTTGCATCGTCCCCTCCTTTTGACCGAATTGTAGAATTGTATACGATGCGTGAGAGGTCAAGCATCGAATGGAGGGCCGCGTGGCCGAGCCGAGCGCGGAACGAAGCATCGCCGAACGAAGCGTGGGGGGCGGATGGCAGCGGCTGAAGCCGATGACGCTGGTGGACCGGGTGATCGAGGAAGTGATCGCCGCGGCCGCGCGCGGCGACATCCTGCCCGGCGACCGCATCATGGAAAGCGAGGTGGCGCTGCGCCTGGGCATCAGCCGCGTGCCGGTGCGCGAGGCGCTGCGCCTGCTGGAAAGCCAGGGCGTGGTGGTGAACACGCCGTACAAGGGCATCCGGCTCACGCCGGTGACGGGCGAGCGCATCGCGCAGCTGGTGGAGGCGCGGGTGGCGCTGGAGACGGTGGCGGCCAGCCGGGCGATCCGCGACGGACGCAACGACGCCGCGCACAGCGCGGGCCTCGCGCGCCAGGTGGATGAGCTGGAGCTGATGGCGGTGCGCGGCGATGCCTATGGCGTGGCCCGCGCCGACACCGCCTTCCACCGCGAACTCTGCGCCTGCGGCGGCAACGCGGTGATCTGCGAGCTGTGGGAGACGCTGGCGCGCCAGGCCACTATCGTGTTCGGCCTCTCCACCCTGCTCAAGCCGATGGCGGCGATCGTGGAGGAACATCGCGTGCTGCTGCGCGCCTTCCGCGCCGGCGACCAGGCGGCGATGGCGGCGGAGATCGAGGAACACATCCGGGTGCAGACCAACGCCGTGGATTTCGAGGCGGTGATCGCCCGGCGCCGCAACCAACGGAGAGCATCATGACGCGCCTGCCCCCGGCCCGCATCCGCCGTATCGCCGTGGCCCCGCTGCTGGGCGAGAGCCCGAAGGGCGGCTGGTCCGCCGAGATCCGGCCCGAGGATTCCATCCACGCGCTGATCGCCGTGCACACCGAATGCGGGCTGAGCGGCTATGGCAGCGTGTTCACCGACGGGCGGCTGGTGCAGGCGGCGGTGAAGGTGCTGGAGCCGCTCTGGGCCGGCGAGAACGCGCTGGAGCCGGAGCGGGTGACGGAGAAGCTGCACCAGAACACGTTCTGGATGGGCCGCGGCGGCAGCCTGACGCACACGATCAGCGGCATCGACATCGCGCTGTGGGACATTCTCGGCCAGGCCACCGGCCTGCCCGTGGGCCAGCTGCTCGGCGGCATAAGGCGGCGGCGGGTGCAGCCCTACTGCTCGCTGCTGATGGAACGGCCGGAGGCGATGGCGGACGTCATCGCCCCCTACCGGGCGCAGGGGTTCCGCGCCTTCAAGATCGGCTGGGGCCCGTTCGGCCGCACGGACGAGCCGGGGCTGGACGAGGCGATCGTGCGCGCGGCGCGCGCGGCGGCGGGCGAGGGGGCGCAGCTGTTCGTGGATGCCGGGGCCAGCGACGCCTACTGGCCGCAAGGGCTGAAATGGGCGCTCCGCACGGCGGAAATGCTGGCCGACTACCGCGTGGGCTGGTTCGAGGAGGCGCTGAGTCCGGACGCGCTGGACGATTTCTGCGAACTGCGCCGGCGCAGCCCGGTGCCCATCGCCGGCGGCGAGGTGCTGACGCGGCGGCAGGCCTTCCTGCCCTGGCTGGTGCGCGGCGCGTTCGACATCGTGCAGCCCGACGTGACCAAGGTGGGCGGCATCAGCGAGCAGCGGCGCATCGCCTGGACGGCGGCCGATCACGGCGTGAAATATATCGGCCATGGCTGGAACACCGCGCTGGGCCTCGCCGCCGACCTCCAGCTCGCCGCGGCGCTGGATGCCCCGCTGGTCGAATATATCGGCGGCAGCCCCTATGTGGACGGGCTGCTGGCCACGCCGTTCCAGCTCGACGCCGACGGGTGCCTCGCGATCCCGGACGCGCCGGGGCTGGGGGTGGCGATCGACGCGGAAAAACTCGCCCGCTACACGCCGGAGCCGGCCGCGCTGCTGCGCGCATGAGCCGCCCCACCTGGCCCGCCGGGCCGGCGCCGATCGCGCCCGGCACCCAACCATTGCCTGAACCCGGCCGAACGAGGCAGGCTTCGCAGCGGCGTTCGCCAGGCCGATTTTATCGGTAGGTTCTTTGACAGGTGAATATGGATTGTGGATCAATAGCTTCCAGGAAGAGTGTTCCCCGCGCATGCGGGGATGAACCGTGGGCCGTTTTGGTATCGTACAGAGAATACACGTGTTCCCCGCGCATGCGGGGATGAACCGGATCACATGATAGTGCGGCCGCATCAGCTCTTGTGTTCCCCGCGCATGCGGGGATGAACCGGTGCTGCACCGTGACGGAATCGGCCCCGCCATGTGTTCCCCGCGCATGCGGGGATGAACCGGCGACCGAGGCGCGGCAGACTGAATTGAAGGCGTGTTCCCCGCGCATGCGGGGATGAACCGAACTTCCCGTCGCGCAGGGCATGCTGGGCGGCGTGTTCCCCGCGCATGCGGGGATGAACCGTCAGCGACGTGATTGCCTTCGATCAGAAGGTTGTGTTCCCCGCGCATGCGGGGATGAACCGTCGGCGTCTCGCCCAGCCTGTGGCCGGTCGGCGTGTTCCCCGCGCATGCGGGGATGAACCGCCGACAGAACCCGGTCATATTCAGCGAAAAAGGTGTTCCCCGCGCATGCGGGGATGAACCGAGCGATTATCATTGAGGAGATGCATCATATCAGTGTTCCCCGCGCATGCGGGGATGAACCGACACAACGAAGAAACACACAACAGACAGACACGTGTTCCCCGCGCATGCGGGGATGAACCGGGCGAGCATGCATAGCGGGATTGCCAGATAGAGTGTTCCCCGCGCATGCGGGGATGAACCGCCGGTCTGCGAGGGGTTCACACCGTGGCGTCCGTGTTCCCCGCGCATGCGGGGATGAACCGGGCAGGGGAGCTTAGCGAGGCAGGCGCCAATAGTGTTCCCCGCGCATGCGGGGATGAACCGGCGGCGCAGTTCTTCTCGAAACTGCGCAACCAGTGTTCCCCGCGCATGCGGGGATGAACCGGGCTGCGATGCGCATTTCCAGCGAGCGGACGTGTGTTCCCCGCGCATGCGGGGATGAACCGCTGACCGCCGGTGCCGTAGTAGCTCATCAGGAGTGTTCCCCGCGCATGCGGGGATGAACCGGAAACCACGAACGCTGAGGCGTGGGTCAAGCAGTGTTCCCCGCGCATGCGGGGATGAACCGAACGGCGGCAACGTGCAATCCCGCACATTGTCGTGTTCCCCGCGCATGCGGGGATGAACCGGACTCCACCGGCCGCCCGCTGTGGATGCCCGGGTGTTCCCCGCGCATGCGGGGATGAACCGGTTCGCCCGCCATCGCTGCGTCCTGGGATGATGTGTTCCCCGCGCATGCGGGGATGAACCGCGGCTGATCCTCATGGGCGTCAACGCCGAGACCGTGTTCCCCGCGCATGCGGGGATGAACCGGCCAGCGCCACCGCCTTCGCCGCCATCCAGGCGTGTTCCCCGCGCATGCGGGGATGAACCGTCGAGATAGCGGTCTATCTCACCCGCGCCGAAGTGTTCCCCGCGCATGCGGGGATGAACCGCGAGACGGCTTCACCCGGTTGATCGTGTCCATGTGTTCCCCGCGCATGCGGGGATGAACCGCTCGCCTCGGTGGCGGCGAGGAATTCCACGGTGTGTTCCCCGCGCATGCGGGGATGAACCGGCCACGTTCACCGTGATCATGATCTGCTCCAGGTGTTCCCCGCGCATGCGGGGATGAACCATTTTATGAGGCGTGAGATTGAACGGCGGCGAAGTGTTCCCCGCGCATGCGGGGATGAACCGTGACCAAAAAGGATCACGTGGTAGTGGGGCCGGTGTTCCCCGCGCATGCGGGGATGAACCGTCCACGTCAGTTGACGCTGTGCCACCATCAAAGTGTTCCCCGCGCATGCGGGGATGAACCGAGCATGCTGCGAGGCGATAAGCCAGGGGCGCAGTGTTCCCCGCGCATGCGGGGATGAACCGGCCAAACGCACGGACTATTATCGTGAGTATGAGTGTTCCCCGCGCATGCGGGGATGAACCGAGCGCTACGCCGAGTATCGATACAAACCTTCAGTGTTCCCCGCGCATGCGGGGATGAACCGCCGACTGGCCCAGACGTCACCACCCCGCCGCCGTGTTCCCCGCGCATGCGGGGATGAACCGCGGTGGTCAGGCTGCCAGTGGCTCGGTCGGCCGTGTTCCCCGCGCATGCGGGGATGAACCGAGGTTTCGGGCAATCATGTTCTGCTGCTGTGGGTGTTCCCCGCGCATGCGGGGATGAACCGAGCCGGCAGAACATGGGAGGGAAATTGACTAAGTGTTCCCCGCGCATGCGGGGATGAACCGGCGCCGGCATCCTCGAGGGCGTCTGCGCGATGGTGTTCCCCGCGCATGCGGGGATGAACCGCCGCGGGCCTCAACCCGATTCTGGGCGTGGCGGTGTTCCCCGCGCATGCGGGGATGAACCGGCCTTCTGCTGGCTGTAGTCGTTCCAGGCATTGTGTTCCCCGCGCATGCGGGGATGAACCGCGTCTCTCAGCGGACGCTCAGATGCACTGCGCGTGTTCCCCGCGCATGCGGGGATGAACCGAACGTCAGTGGCAGATACCAGCGGCCGTTGGGGTGTTCCCCGCGCATGCGGGGATGAACCGCCTGCGCCGCCGCCGTCAACAAGGCCATGCCGGTGTTCCCCGCGCATGCGGGGATGAACCGCCGACAGAACCCAGTCATGTTAAGAGAAAACGGTGTTCCCCGCGCATGCGGGGATGAACCGGCTGGCGATATGGTTCCGGCACCTCCGCGACCGTGTTCCCCGCGCATGCGGGGATGAACCGGGGCTTGAAGCCTCCCATTCGCTGGACGCGAAGTGTTCCCCGCGCATGCGGGGATGAACCGGATAGTATTCGTCAAACCAATATTTGCAATCGGTGTTCCCCGCGCATGCGGGGATGAACCGGAACATCTCTTCCCACACGAGGTGGCCTGCCAGTGTTCCCCGCGCATGCGGGGATGAACCGCCGCCAGTTCCACGTTTGAAGAAACGCCAGTAGTGTTCCCCGCGCATGCGGGGATGAACCGATGTCCAGCGCCCGCGGGTCGCTGGAGAGCACGTGTTCCCCGCGCATGCGGGGATGAACCGGACGAGCCGTCGAATTTCCGGGGCGGTGGGGGGTGTTCCCCGCGCATGCGGGGATGAACCGAGGGCTGGATCACCATCCACCCCGCCCTACGCGTGTTCCCCGCGCATGCGGGGATGAACCGGCCCAGATCGAAATCACCTATCCCCGCAATCACGTGTTCCCCGCGCATGCGGGGATGAACCGCGCGAACGCTGGTCGGTGGCCACGCCGCTTGCGTGTTCCCCGCGCATGCGGGGATGAACCGGAGGCAGCGGAATGACAACGCCCACATCCGACGTGTTCCCCGCGCATGCGGGGATGAACCGGACGGCATCGAGACTGGTGACTACCATCCCGCGTGTTCCCCGCGCATGCGGGGATGAACCGCCGACGGTCATATTGCCTTGGCGCAATGAATCGTGTTCCCCGCGCATGCGGGGATGAACCGCTGCCGACGCTACGCTCTTTCAGCGATGCCTCGTGTTCCCCGCGCATGCGGGGATGAACCGCCCAGCGAGGCTGCCGTGGCGCCTGTGTCCGAGTGTTCCCCGCGCATGCGGGGATGAACCGGGCGAGGCGCTGGAGGCGAAATGCCGGGCCGCGTGTTCCCCGCGCATGCGGGGATGAACCGGCTCTTTGGCATGGGCTTGATATGCGATTTATGTGTTCCCCGCGCATGCGGGGATGAACCGATGAATGGCTAGATAGATGCCCCTGGCATCTTGTGTTCCCCGCGCATGCGGGGATGAACCGGCTGATACAGCGGATTTCGTGACAGGGGACGGGTGTTCCCCGCGCATGCGGGGATGAACCGACCTGGCGCTGGATCAGCGGCGGCCGTGACGTGTGTTCCCCGCGCATGCGGGGATGAACCGGGGCACGCGGCATCGCTGGCACTGCCACCCCTGTGTTCCCCGCGCATGCGGGGATGAACCGCGGTGCATCACGTTGCCGATCAGATGGTCGATGTGTTCCCCGCGCATGCGGGGATGAACCGTTGGCCATCACCCCCGGCAAGGCATCGTCGATGTGTTCCCCGCGCATGCGGGGATGAACCGATCTATTGGCGCCTGCCTCGCTAGCTCGCCTGGTGTTCCCCGCGCATGCGGGGATGAACCGGAGCGCCCCCGAGATGGGGACGCCTATCAAATGTGTTCCCCGCGCATGCGGGGATGAACCGCTCATCCCGAACTACGACACGACCATTCCGGAGTGTTCCCCGCGCATGCGGGGATGAACCGGCTTAGCCCCTTGAGTCGGCGTAGGCGGACCAGTGTTCCCCGCGCATGCGGGGATGAACCGCGTCTCGGCCGGAAACGGGTCGCCGTTGGTGTGTGTTCCCCGCGCATGCGGGGATGAACCGTGCAGGCCACCGCCAACGCCGCGCTGATCGACGTGTTCCCCGCGCATGCGGGGATGAACCGCCGCCCAGGCCGCCCAGCGCGTCGCTGCCGGCGTGTTCCCCGCGCATGCGGGGATGAACCGAGTTCGGCGGTGCGCGTGCGGATGAAGCCAGGGTGTTCCCCGCGCATGCGGGGATGAACCGCGGAACATCATCACATCCATGGCCTGGCGGATGTGTTCCCCGCGCATGCGGGGATGAACCGTATTACCTCGATTTCCGAAACCGCCCAATCGAGTGTTCCCCGCGCATGCGGGGATGAACCGGATCAAAACACGGCATCCGGTTAGAGACGAATGTGTTCCCCGCGCATGCGGGGATGAACCGACGACGCGCCGCCGCCCGAACGCGACATCTCGGTGTTCCCCGCGCATGCGGGGATGAACCGCTGTCGCGCAGCTCGCCCGTGCTGAGCAGCGGGTGTTCCCCGCGCATGCGGGGATGAACCGCTGATCTTCAATTCCCTGCGGCAGGACCACACGTGTTCCCCGCGCATGCGGGGATGAACCGGATGCGCTCCTGCACCAGATAGGACGTCGCCGGTGTTCCCCGCGCATGCGGGGATGAACCGAGGTTCGCTTCGTAGTGTCCATTGCGGCGCTAGTGTTCCCCGCGCATGCGGGGATGAACCGACGATGATCCCGGTTGGGGTGATGTGCATGCCGTGTTCCCCGCGCATGCGGGGATGAACCGCGATAGCGAGCCAGCCGCCATTGCCCGATGGCGTGTTCCCCGCGCATGCGGGGATGAACCGGTGGGCCCCGGCACGGTGACGATCCCCGAGACGTGTTCCTCGCGCATGCGGGGATGAACCGCCGGAGGGCGAGAGTGCCGAGCAATACGCCAAGTGTTCCCCGCGCATGCGGGGATGAACCGGGCAGCCCCTCGACGGGGCGTAGCGCGCGTGGGTGTTCCCCGCGCATGCGGGGATGAACCGCATAGGCGCCGTCTTTTACGTCGAGATCGGCGGTGTTCCCCGCGCATGCGGGGATGAACCGAGCTGCGCCCCGATTTGTGGGACGCGCCCCCGGTGTTCCCCGCGCATACGGGGATGAACCGCCGCCGGGCATGTTCCATTGCGGGCCCACCGGGTGCTCCCATACTCGTGGGGATGCCCCGTCCTCTACGCGCGACCACAGCAGCGTACCGTGGAGTTCCCCGCATGCTCGGGGATGAATCGCCGGTGCCGCAAATCGTATTGCGGGTTCCGTCGGATACCCCGCAGGGCGGAAGCGATCACAAAAAACGCTCGCTAGATACAATATGTCACAATAAAACTGAATTTTCCCATTGCAACGGTGATGTGAATGAGTATCTTGTTGGGTAGTTGGCATCAACATTCGCAGGAGACCTCCGATGCATCCGCCCAGCCCCTTCACCCAGATCGTGCAGATGCTCTCTGCCTTGCTGGGTGGGGTGTGGGGGCGGTTGTTCCTTGGCCGGAAGGAAAAGGCCGAGGCGAATTTCCTGATGGAGACCATGCGGGCGTTCGACGAGCTGCTCGCCCAGTGGCGCGCCGGCACCCTGGTGCCGGAGGTGGAGGAGGAGGCGCCCGCCCGTGTTCGCAAGCCGCGCGTGCGGACGCACCGCGCCCGCGCCGCCTCTCCCCGCCGCCGGGGGCCGGCCGAGCCGGAGGCAAGGCGGCGGATCATCATCCGCCTCCGGCCGGTCAACTGGTCGGTCATTCCCAGGCGGATCGGGCCAAGCGGCAAGCGGCGGGGGGTCACCGTGCCGCGCGCGGACGAGTGGTCGGGATGACGCCCCGGCCCGCCCGCGTTTCGCGCCTTTTCCTCAACCCGAACCGGCTATCCCGAATTTTTTTACCCTGGGTCATTCCCGGGGCGATGGCGCGTGGACAAGACGAAACCGGGGAGTTTGGAAGAACAAGCCACGGCGCAGCCAAAGTGAAAAAGTTTTTTGGTTCTTTTTTTCAAAAAAGAACCACTTGCTACCTTCCCCTTCCAGCCAGGTGCCCATCGCCATGACCGATCGTTTCCGTCTGTTCTGGGGCAAGGCGCAGCCCGGTGCCGGGGCAGGGGTGCAATGGCACCCCAATGCCTGGCATGGGCTCGATGTCGCCGCGGTGGCCGGGGCGTTGCTGGAGGGGGGCGTATGCCGGCCGCCGGTGGGGTGGCGGGATCCGGCGATGCGGCCGAGTCTTCTCGCGCTGATCGCGTTGCACGATATCGGCAAGTATTCGCGGCCCTTCCAGGCCAAGGCGCCGGCGGCGTGGCCGGATTTTCTCCTTCGTGATGCACACATCGTGTGCATGATGAGGATTGCGTTTGTTGTGTTGGTC
>CAMFLK010000009.1 GCA_945957135.1 uncultured Rhodospirillales bacterium | reverse complement strand
CGAGCTGACCGACAAGTTCGAGAACATGGGCGCGCAGATGGTGCGCGAGGTCGCCAGCAAGACCAACGACCTGGCCGGCGACGGCACCACCACCGCCACCGTGCTGGCGCAGGCCGTGGCCCGTGAGGGCTCCAAGGCCGTGGCCGCCGGCATGAACCCGATGGACCTCAAGCGCGGCATCGACCGTGCGGTGGTCACGCTGGTCGAAGAGCTGAAGAAGCGCAGCAAGAAGATCACCACCCCCGCCGAGACCGCCCAGGTCGGCCAGATCGCCGCCAATGGCGAGGTCGAGATCGGCAAGATGATCTCCGAGGCGATGCAGAAGGTCGGCAACGAGGGCGTGATCACGGTCGAGGAAGCCAAGGGCATCCAGACCGAGCTCGAAGTGGTCGAGGGCATGCAGTTCGACCGCGGCTACGTCTCCCCCTACTTCATCACCAATGCCGAGAAGATGGTGGTGGACCTGGACCAGCCGTACATCCTCATCTTCGAGAAGAAGCTGTCCGGCCTGCAGCCCATGCTGCCGCTGCTTGAGTCCGTCGTGCAGTCCGGCCGCCCGCTGCTGATCATCGCCGAGGACATCGAGGGCGAGGCGCTGGCCACCCTGGTGGTCAACAAGCTGCGCGGCGGCCTGAAGGTCGCGGCCGTGAAGGCGCCGGGCTTCGGTGACCGCCGCAAGGCGATGCTGGAAGACATCGCGATCCTGACCGGTGGCCAGGTGATCAGCGAAGACCTCGGCATCAAGCTCGAGACCGTGACGCTCGCCATGCTCGGCAAGGCCAAGAAGGTCCTGATCGAGAAGGAGAACACCACGATCGTCGAGGGTGCGGGCAAGAAGGCCGACATCGTCGGCCGCTGCAACCAGATCCGCGCCCAGGTCGAGGAGACCACCTCGGACTACGACCGCGAGAAGCTGCAGGAGCGTCTGGCGAAGCTGGCGGGCGGCGTGGCCGTCATCCGCGTCGGCGGCGCCACCGAGGTCGAGGTGAAGGAGCGCAAGGACCGCGTCGATGACGCGCTGCACGCCACCCGTGCGGCCGTCGAGGAAGGCATCGTCCCGGGCGGCGGCGTCGCCCTGGCCCGCGCCAGCTTGGTGCTGTCCAAGCTGAAGGCCGACAACGACGACCAGCGCCACGGCATCGAGATCGTGCGCAAGGCCGCGATGGCCCCGATGCGCCAGATCTCCGAGAACGCCGGCGAGGACGGTGCGGTCATCTCCGGCAAGGTGCTGGAGAAGGACGAGTACAACTGGGGCTTCGACGCGCAGAGCGGCGAGTTCAAGGACATGGTCAAGGCCGGCATCATCGACCCGACCAAGGTGGTCCGCACCGCCCTGCAGGACGCGGCCTCGGTCGCCAGCCTGCTGGTCACCACGGAGGCCATGATCGCCGAGAAGCCGGAGCGCAAGGCCCCGGCCGGCGGCCCTCCGGGCGGCGGCATGGGCGGCATGGGCGACATGGATTTCTGATCCGGTCACCCGACGCGACGAGAAGGGGGGCGGGCCGCAAGGTCCGCCCCTTTTCGTGCCTGCTTGCGCGCGGCGCCGCCCATGGCCGGACGTTGCGCCGACGAAAATGCGACATAAACATGGCGAAGGGCGGATTCGCAGATTGCTTTTCGTTGACTCGCCGCCTGGTTTCTGCGCCCAATCCGCCCCGCAATCGTATTTGGGCTAGGCTTGCTGCGCTTCCGTCTTCTCGGGTGCCGTCAAGACGACCAAAAACCCGGTTGTCTGAAATGCCGCGCGCTGTTGCGCGGTGACGAGACGGAGAGTGACTGAGTTATGCCTATCGGCACTGTTAAGTGGTTCAACACCACCAAGGGATTCGGCTTCATCATGCCGCAGGACGGCGGCAAGGATGTGTTCGTGCACATCACCGCCGTGCAGGCGGCCGGGCTGAAGGGCCTGAACGACGGCCAGGCGGTCAGCTACGAGATCGCCATGGAGCGTGGCAAGGCCGCCGCCACCAACCTCAAGCTGGCTTGAGGCGTCTGGCTGAAGCTGTTGCAGCCGGGTCGGACCGTTCCGCGCTTTCATGATCGGCGCCTCGGGATTCCCCTGATGCAGGTTTCTCCCCGCACGGAAGCGCGCGCTTCCGTGCGGGTTTTCGCGTACCCACCGATGCCGGCCGCCATCGCGGTTCCGGCCTGATCAAAGGAGACTTCGCCATGGCCATTGGCACCGTGAAGTGGTTCAACGCCACCAAGGGCTTCGGCTTCATCATGCCGCAGGACGGCGGCAAGGACGTGTTCGTCCACATCACCGCCGTGCAGGCCGCCGGCCTGAAGGGCCTGAACGACGGCCAGAAGGTGAGCTACGACGTGGCGATGGAGCGCGGCAAGGCCGCCGCCACCAATCTGAAGCTGGCCTGAGCCCATCGATCAACCCCGCCGGGTTCGCCCGGCGGGGACTTCGCGATGTTCACGCTTGACGAACTGAACGCGGCCGCCGCCCTGGTGCATGCGGCCTTCCCGCCGACGCCGGCCTATGCCTGGCCGCTGCTCGCGGCCCGGGCTGGCGGTCCGGTCTGGGTGAAGCACGAGAACCACACCCCGGTCGGCGCCTTCAAGATTCGCGGCGGCCTCACCTTCATGGACCGGCTGCGGCGCACCCGCCCGGAGGTGAAGGGGGTGATCTCCGCCACGCGCGGCAATCACGGCCAATCCCTCGCCTATGCCGGCGCCCGCTGCGGCGTCGCCGTCACCATCGTCGTGCCGCACGGCAATTCCACCGAAAAGAACGCGGCCATGCGCGCCCTGGGCGCCCGGCTGATCGAGCATGGCGAAGATTTCGACGCGGCGCGCGCCCATGCCCGTACGCTCGCGGCCGCGGAAGGGCTGGAGTTCGCCCCCTCCTTCCATGCCGACCTGGTGGTCGGCGTCGCCACCTGGGCGCTGGAGCTGTTCCAGGCCGCCCCGACGCTCGATGCGCTCTACGTGCCCGTCGGCCTGGGCTCCGGCGTCTGCGCCGCCATCCGCGTGCGCGACCTGCTGGGCCTGCCCACCGAGATCGTCGGCGTGCAGGCCGCCGGCGCGCCGCATTACGCCCTGTCCTTCGCCGCCGGCCACCCCATCACCATCGACCGGGCGGACACCAGGGCCGACGGCGTGGCCACCCGCGAGCCGGACGCCGAGGCGCTGGCCATCATCCGCGCCGGCGCCGCCCGCATCGTGACGGTGACCGACGACGCGATCGCCGCGGCCATGCGCGCCTACTGGACCGACACGCACAACCTCGCCGAAGGCGCCGGCGCCGCTCCCTTGGCCGCCCTGTTGCAGGAAGCCCCCGGCCGCCCCGGCCGAACCTGCGGCGTGGTGCTCAGCGGCGGCAATATCGATCTCGCGCTGTTCCGGGAATGGGCGATGGCATGACCGAGACCATCATCATCGACACCGATCCCGGCCATGACGACGCCTTCGCGATCCTGCTCGCCCTCGCCTCGCCGGAGCTGGAGGTGCTGGGCCTGACCACCGTTGCCGGCAACGTGCCGCTCGCCACCGTCTCGGCCAATGCGCGCCGCATCGTGGAGCTGGCCGGGCGGCCGGACATCCCGGTCTTCCCCGGCGCCGACCGGCCGCTGCTGCGCCCGGCGATGCACGCGCACGACGTGCATGGCGACATGGGCATCAACGGCCATGACTGGCCGCCGCCCCGCCACCCGCCCGAGGGCCGCCACGCGCTGGACTGGATGGTGGAGGCGCTGGAAGCCGCCGCCGATCACAGCGTGTCGCTGGTGCCGCTGGGGCCGCAGACCAATCTCGGCCTGCTGCTACGCCGCGCCCCGGACCTCGCCCGGCGCAAGCTGCGCCGCATCGTCGCCATGGGCGGCGCCTATTTCCAGGGCGGCAACTACGCCCCGGCCGCCGAATTCAACATCCTGGTGGACCCCGAAGCCGCCGCCATCGTGTTTGGCGCGGGGATCGAACTGGTGGCCGTGCCGATCGACTGCACCAACCTGGCGTTGACCCCCGAATCCTGGATCCCCGACCTCCTCGCCCTCGGCAGCGAGACCGGGCGCGCCTGTGCCGGGATGATGCGGTTCTTCCAGGAGAGCGGCAACCGCATGCACGGCACCACCACCCGCCCGCTGCACGACGCCGTGGCCATGGCCTACCTGCTATGGCCCGAGCTGTTCACCGGCCGGCTGTGCAACGTGGAAATCGAGACCGCCTCCGAACTCAGCCTCGGCTCCACCGTGGTGGACTGGTTCGGCCGCACCCCGCGCCCGCGCAACTGCCTGTGGATCACCGGCTGCGACGCCGCCACGATGTATGCGCGCATGCTGCAAAGGCTGGCGACGCTGCCGTAGCATCGGGGGAGCTGCGCCCTTTATTGGTCGTTCGGTCACTCACGACCGGTTCTCGGAAGACCGTTGCGAATCCGCGGTGGCTTCAGACACCAGCCAATCCCGAAAGCGGGCGACCGCCGGCCTCTGCAAGGCGTCCGACGTGCTGACCGCGTAGTAGGCGAACTTCGTCGGCCACTGAATGGAGATCGCCCGCACGAGACGGCCGGTGCGCAAATCATCATCCGCATAGGTGTCCCGCACGAGCGCAAGCCCTTGTCCCATGGCGGCCGCTTTCACCACGAGATGATCGTCGGAGAAAGATGGACCGGAAAGCTGCGCGGGGACCTGCACGCCATGCGCCTCGAACCACAGAAGCCAATCGGCTCGATCCATGTCGTGCAGCAAGGGAAATGTGAGGCAATCGGCCGGGGTTTCGATCATGGCACGCCCCTGGAGCAATGAGGGGCTTGCAACGACGATCAGTTCCGGTGCGAGAAGGGGTACGGCGACAAGGCCGGGATAGTCGCCAAGCCCGTGCCGGATCGCCATATCGACCGGCTCACGCTTCAGATCGACAAGGCGGTTGTCGGTTTCCAGTTCAATGTCGATATGAGGATGAAGCGCAGAGAACCGCGGCAGGTGCGGCACCAGCCAGTTGGCGGCGAAGGAGGCCATCGTGCTCACCCTGACGCGGCGGGTCGATGGCTTTTCCAGCGCACGCCGTGCCTCTTCGATGTGCCGGAACGGCTCGTCCAGCGTGGCGAAGAGCGATTGCCCCGCCTCACTCAGCGTCACACCCGCCGATGTTCGGGAAAACAGCCGGCGACCCGCCAACTCTTCCAGTTCGCGCACACGCTGGCTGATCGCACCGGGTGTCAGCGACAGCGTGAGCGCCGCCTCCCGCATCCGTCCAGATCGGGCGACGGCGACGAAGGTTTCCAGCAAGGGCAGCGATATGGCCATGACCGTGTTTAGCCCGGCTAAACACGGAAGGTAAAACCATCGTTTGCCGGGTGCCGATCGCTCGCGGGATGGTCCTCCGAACCATTCGGGGGATACCGTGAGTACGAAACGATCGCCAACGCCAATTCTGCAATGGACGGTCGTCGCCTTCGGCTTTCTGGCGCTGGCATTGGCCTTCTCGGCCCGCGCCACGCTTGGCTTGGTCATGCCGATCTGGTCGCAGGAGCTCGGCTGGTCGCGCAGCTTCGTTTCCGGCTCGGCCGCAACCGCCTTGCTGGTCATGGCGGCGGTCGCCCCGCTCGCCGGTCGCCTGGTCGATCGGAATGGCGTTCGGACGACGCTGGTACTGGGTCTGTCGCTCGTCGGGATCGGGTGCCTGATCGTCTCGATGACCAGCAGCGCATATATGTTCCTCTTCGCCTTCAGTGGCCTGTCGGCGCTCGGCTTCGGCATCGTGGCGACGCATGTCGTTTCGACGGCGATGGCGCGGCTATTCGACCGGAATCGGGGGCTTGCCACAGGCATCGCCACGTCAGGTGCGACCGGCGGGCAATTCCTCATCGTGCCGCTGATCGCGACGGTTCTGACCGTGTTCAGTTGGCGGTGGAGCTTCCTTGCCATCGGCGCCGGTTGCCTTGCCCTAGTCCCCCTTCTGTGGCGGACGCTGGCGGCAACGGAGAAGAGCCGAGAACAAGCCGCCCCGGATCAACAGGCATCGTCGCTGAAATCCGATCTCGGCGCGATCGCCCGAAAGCCGGCGTTCCACGCGCTGTTCTGGAGCTTCTTCCTCTGCGGCTACACGACGGCGGGCGTGATCGAGACACATTTCCTGCCCTATGCCTCGTTCTGTGGTTTCGGCCCGGTTCCGAGCGCCGCCGCCTATGGTGTGCTGTCGGCCGTCAACATGTTCGGCATGATCGGGGCGGGTTGGCTGACCGACCGCATGAACAGGGTCGTGCTGCTCGGCGCGATCTACCTCTTGCGCGGGCTGACCTTCCTGATCCTGATGAATGTCGGGGCCAGCTATGAAATGCTGGTCGCTTTCGCCGCCCTGTTTGGCACGGTGGACTACGCGACGGTTCCCGTCACGGCGAGCCTCGTCGCCAGCCATATCGGCCTGCGCGTCATGGGGCTTGCCATGGGGATGATCTCGGCGGGCCATTCGCTTGGCGCAGCGCTCGGAGCGTGGTCGGGCGGTTACATCTTCGACCTGACCATGCGTTATGATTGGGTCTGGATGATCTCGACTGGGCTTGCGGTTGGGGCTGGCCTGATCGTGTTCCTGCTACGGGATCGGCAAGCGGTCAGGTTTCAATGAAGACGTCGTACGACAGCGTAAAATCGGCGGGGTTTGGCGGAGAGAGAGTCCGCCAATATTTCCCTTACAGAATTGATATCACAAACGAAATTCTGAGCTTTGGTTTCCAGCCCACAAATTAACCCACATCCCCGTTCAGACTGGGCTTCATCGCGATCGTGCGCGCTTGGGCTGACCGCGATCGGGGTCCGGGCGGCTCGCCGCAGCCGATCCTTTGAAGGTAAGAAATTGCAAATGGGCCAACAGCGCCTCAAGCCCCGGCATACCCTGGCTGGCAGCAAGCCGGATCGGTGCCTTGCCACCGAACACCGTCGATCGGTTCGGCCGCAGCAACCAGGCGCCGACGTCCTGATGCACCGCTGAGCCTGCCTCTTGGATTTGCCGCAGCAGCGCGAGGCGGTCGATCTGTTCCGTGGTCAGGGCGAACCGCGGGCGTTTGCCTGAATCGCTGGCGGCCTGGCCGATAAGCTTGAGCGCGATGTCATCGGGCAGGCCCCAGCCGTCAATCAGTTCCCAGAATGCGGTGCTTGTGTTCGGTGCGGGCATGGCGGCGTAACGAGGCGGTTGAGGTGCGGTTCCGGGTCGAACGATAGCTCAGGGACCGCGATGTCCATATCTCCCTTAGCGGGGTAACACCAAAATCTCCTTGCCACGCCCGCCCTTCGTGGCATCATTTCGATGCCGCTCTAATCAGGGCGACGGGGAAGTGGTCGGTCCAATTGTCGGGGCCAGTTAATAATTAAACGGGGAGATTATGCGTGTTAAAAATCAAAATATTGGGTCTCGTTGCTGTAGCTGGGGCTTTGCTGCTTCCGGTCAAAGTACAAGCGGCATTGGCACAATTTCACGTAACGTCGGCTTCGGGACTTGTCTGGCAGGGCGAATTTACGCCACAGGGCGGCGACTATACGTATGCTTTCACGCCGGACGTGATTTATCCCATTTTCTTTTACGTCGGCCAGCTTCCCATCCAGATTTCGGATTCAATGGGAGGTCCTATCGGCACAGGTATCGAGGGATTCATCCCGGGCGGCACAAACGACGGCAACTTTTGGATGGATGTCGCGCTCGAGAAGGACACGCTCGGCGGCTATACCGGCGGGATGCACTTCTTTGCCGAATACGGTCAATCCTTTGAGCTGTCTGGAACAGGGCGGAATTGGGGTGGCCGGTGGACATCCAATTGGAGTGATGGTTGTGCGCCAGGATATTTCTGCACGTTCACGGGGTATTGGACGGTGCCGGAACCGTCGTCTTTGGCGCTACTCGGAATTGGGCTCCTGGCCTTGCTCGGGAGGCGGCGACGGTTGCCTGGGAGGATCGGATAAAGCTGTCCTTTCCCACCGCTGGGAGGACGCGCTGGCTGTGATGATGGGAGTCGAGGCTGGGTGAGAGGTGATATCGGAATTCCGATATCGGTCGATGAGACGGCCATGCTACATCGCTGCCGCCATGCTGCGGACGGAGAGCATACGGCCGCCCGACGAAAGCCGCCCGAGACCGGTTATCGACTTCTTGGGCCAGCATGGTGATCGCCCTGGACGGGGAGCCAGCCGTCCGGCCGCAAGGTGTTCGGGACTGTCCGTCCTCCTCCCGAACAGGCGATACGGGGATTCCCGTATCGGTCATCGAACCGCTGGTCCATCTCCACCACCCATGATACCGATTCCGGATGCGGAACGGGTGGTTGGCATTTCTGGCCGTGGTGATTGCCCTGGTAGCGCAGCGCGCCCCAGCGGCCACCCTCTCCGATGCCCAGATGTGCGCCATCATTCAACGCGACATCCACGACTATCTCGCCACGGGCCATCCCTGCGCCTGCCCTTACAATTTGACGCGGACAGGCCGGCAATGCGGCAATCTCTCGGCCTAGGCGAAGCCGAACGGGAAAAGCCCGCGCTGCTACTTCGAGGATGTGACTGGAGAGTTCCCGCCCAACATGCGGCCGAACGATGTCCGCAACTCCTGGCCGCCTTCTCCGCCCTGTGCGGTGACATCGTGATTGCTTTGGGGCGCCTTCCAGACCGATCGCTCACCGCTGATGAGCCGCGCTGATCGAGCGTCATGCCCGCGACCTGAATATGGCGCAACGGTGGCGAGGCGGCTCAGGAAACTCAAAACTGCTTAAGCGCTCTGGGCTTTGCCGACCAGGGGCATTGCCACAGGCGGCCGGGATCTGACGACGTGACCGTTTCCATCCAGGTTTCCCACCAGACCAGGGAAAGTCGCGCCCTGTCCCACATCGAAGCGTGGTTCCAATGCCCACACAACATGATGCCGATACACCCTGTCTCCGAGAAGGCCGCACGCTCGTGGCGCCGCGTGCGCATGGTCTTGTCAGAGGTGATCAGTGTGGACTTGGCGTGCGTGCCATCCGCGACCCGCTGGATAAGCGGTACGTCCTTCGTCCCCCGCGGTGCGAAGTCGAGAGCATGGAACACTTCAAGCGAGTCCGGCATCCCCGCCATTTCGGCTTCGGCAATCAACTTCACGGCGTGGGCGACAACGCGCGGCGTATTCTCGTCGAAGACGATCCTCACGCGGCGAGCGGGAGCGGCGCGCTCACGCCCAAGGTGAACCGTACTGCCTGATCGACGCCGATCGTATCCGTCCCGTAGAATGCTGCGACGCGCGCCGCATTGCCCCGCTCTGAGCGCCATGCGTCGAACAGAGCTTCGACCGGTGCGCCACTGACGATTTCGATGGGCCTGCCGAACGCACGGCGCGGATCTACAACGATGCGATCGAAGCGGCTATCCGGCATCCAGCGTTGCGGCGCGTCATCCTGATAATCGACGCTGGCGATGAAGCTGTCGACCACCACGTCGTAGATCGCAAAATTGTCTTCCACCAGGTCGTAGAGCGCGCGGTCGCCTGTGGCTTTGTGGGCCTCCGCGAAAATGTACTTTCCGTCAGTGTGGATGCGACGCATAGCGAATGGGTGGTCTGTGTTCATGAGGCGACGGGCTGTCTCGGCCGCCCGGCGGATCGCTTTCCAGCTGGGCGTGCGCCCCTGCGCCTCTGCGGCGCGGACGAGGCCGCCGAGAAACGCGACCTCGAGAAGGTCGAGGAAGCCAAGCGCTAGTTCACCGTCTCGCAGCTCGTGTTGGCGGTGCAGCACAGGCGCCGCTTGGGCTTTCCCTTCTCTCTGGCCGTACCCTTGCAGCCAGCCACGAATTTGCCGCGGCGCCACGCCTGTAAGACGGGCAGCGTCTTGGACGCTGTAAATGCCAAGCGCGGCTGGGATCGCCCCCACGGTGTCCTCCATCACGAAACAAGGTGCCATGGCCACGTCGCCAGGGGAATCCTCGATTTGCGGGGTGACCGCAACCGAAGCCCTGCATGGCGTAACCCAAACGCCGATGACCTCCAGGCGTTCATCTGACGCTGTATGGCCGGCCGGCCGACTTTGGGGTGGCGGCAATAGAATAGGTGACAGTCGGCAAACGGCGCCTCAGCGGCTCCGCTCCCACTCAATTGCGTTGCCCTGCCGCCGCGGTCTCAGCTCGATGTCCTGGCGCAACTGGGCCGTTGGCCCCGACCCGCTGACCTTCGCCAGCACGATCCTGCTCGGGCGGCCGCGGCAGGGATATTCGGGCACGCCGCCATGGCAGCGGAATCGGCCAAGCACCCGATAGAGCGGCGCATCCTGCGGAACCCGCCGGATCACCTCTACAGCCCGCACGTAGCTCCGGCGCTGGCACGCCTCGCAAACGATCTCGAACCGCCAGTCATCCAGATACCGGATGGGCGTGACGGGGGTCGGCAAGCCGCCTTCGCGCGGTTCGGGCATGCATCACCCCCCGTCGGCAACGCTGCACACCACGCCCGCCGCTCGGAGCTGGCCAGCCAGGTAGTCCGCGCTGATGGTGGCGAGCAACGTGTCTGCCGCCCGGTTCAGCCCCTTGCCGCCGGCCATGATGGCGTCGCGCAGCACCGCCGCCAGCTCGGCATCGGTCAATTCGCGGGGTTCCGACATCGGGAATAGCGTGGTCATGCACGAACATAGCCAGAACTATGGGCCGCGAGTCGAGTCCTGAAATGCGGGTGCGACAAAGCCGGCGCTGGCAGGACGTGCTGGCGGTGATGAAGGGGGCGGACGGCGGTTGAGGCGCTCCGAACATTCTGCCAATTGGCAGAGTTTCAGGCATGGACGAGGGTCCGCCAATTGGCAGACCCTCCCCGCCTCGTCAGCAGAATGGGCGTCGTGAATGGGCAACCAATTCGGGCAAATACCACCGCTGTGCCTTGACGATGAGGCTACGTGGCCCTTCGTGGTTCTAAAGATGCTTGCCGATGGATTCGCGGCTCTTGAACAGTACGAACGACGGCGCATTTCTCTGGACGAATTGGACACATTTGAGCGGTTGCTTCTCGGGCAAGACGCCAACCCGTTTCGCGTGGAGCGCGACCAAATCATTTCGGACATACAGGACGCCATCTTTCATCGAGACCTTCTCGGCTATCACTGCACACGCATTGCCCACGACGAAGCTGCGTTACTCCTGGACGATGGCCTGCAGCCCCTCACACCCGAACTGATCAGTAATCGCATCCGTGCACGGGTGAGTGCTGGTGACTTGAACGACCAGCAGGCCGACAGACTGATACGGGAGGGAGACGCTACGAATGACCGCCGGGCAGGAAGAATCTGGTTTTGTTTCACACGCGCTTTGCTGCGTGACGAAAGTGGAGTCGGCTTTCCGCTGGGGCTTTGGGGAGGCGAGGCAACCTACGGAAGTCATCATTACAATCTTGAGATATTCTCTGCTCTGAGGCGGATTGGCTTTGCAGCTATTGTCGAGGCTGCGGTGCCGATCCCGCGCATAGAGACGTTTATGACCGTCAGCGAGAGGCTTGTGGCCGCTTATCTTGGCAGAAGGGGTATCAGCACTCGAACTGGCCCGGAGACGGACGGATATATCGACTGTCCCGTTCGCCCGAGCAGGTTGATCATGGAGTTTACACCAGAATTCGTCGCGCTCACCGGATGCGACACCTGGGCAGGCAATATTTTCCGTGAGCGAGGGAGGTAGGCGGTAAAGGTTGAGATATCGGATGGAGGGTGACCGACACCCTCAATTCGGCTGAGGGGCGATATCGGGATTCCGATATCGGGGGCCGCCCGGCGCCGGGAGGTTTCAGCTGGGGGGGGCCGCGCCGCTGGCCCGTGCCACCATCGGTGGGGCCCCCAACCCCCCCCCCGGCGCCGCGACAATACAACCCTCGCGGCCCAATTTCGTCGGGGGCCGCCCGGCGCCGGGAGGTTTCAGGCCCCGCGTCGGCTGAATTCCCAGCCATCGCCGTCGCAGGCGTCGCATCGCCCATCGTGATAGGGGGACCGCCCTGTTCCTTCGCATGCTGAACAGGTCTTCCAGTCGCCAGGGGCCATCGTTGAACCAAGGTGGCCGTCGCAGCGCTTCTTTCCATCTAGCCGAGCTAAACATCTCTCGCCGATGAAGCTCCCGTCATAGATGCGCCGGTAGCAGTCGGTGCAGCGTGCAACCGGCATCCGATGGTTGGTCATTATTGCCCGCCCTTTCCAAACCTCACGGCGCCGTGAGGCTTCGCGGTGAACAGATGAGCGTTAAAGCACATTCCTAATATGAACATCGAATATAACCAATCCGCCGAGCTCGGCGCCGACGAAAAATAAAAATATACCAGTCCACATCAATAATATCGCCCAGAGCCTAAAACACCTGAACGCCTTCACTTTTTTGGCTGCATATTTTTCATTTTTTGTCACCCTTTCTTTGATATTTACGACTTCCGGGTTTAACGGGTTGAAATTTATATTGAATTTGTCTCTAAATATATTTGCCTCGACAAATTGGAAATCTGAACTGGCCGCCAAGGCGTGAAATCCCAAAAGCATCGCAATGACAGAAAGAAGAAATCCACCGGAAAATACCGTACCAATCAAAATTAACTCTGAACGAAATGCATGTGAATTGATTTCAAACATCTGAATCACTGTTTGCATTGCGATCAGAGCGCCGCCATTGAGCAGACAAGAGATTTTTACAGACGAAAGCGCAAAATCGATTGCCCCTTTTTCGGCAATCGCCGCTCGGTCAAAGACGGGCTTAACGTAAAAGTCAACTTCCTTCCGGAAGTTCTCCCTGGCGTCGGATACCATCGCTCAACCCATCATTACGTTACGGGTTAAACTCTATTCCTAAATCAAAATCAGGGGCAATCCAGCCCCGCCTTATTACGCACGATCGCGTAACCTCACCCCCGCCCCACCGCCATTCTCCGCGATGAACTCCACCCCAGCGGCTTCCAGAGCGGCACGGATGGCGGCGAGGGTCCGGCGCTGAGGCTCGCCTTCGCCTAGCTCTAGCCTGGCCAGGGTGCGCATTGGGACGCGGCTTGAAGCTGCGAGCTGTTCGCGCGTCCACCCGATGAGTGCGCGGGCTGCGCGCACCTGCGCGGCATGAATGGCATATGATGTGCCGTTTTCGCTTGCGTCCATGCCCGCATGATGGCACAAAACATGCCGTCGCAAAAGCGACTTCGGCCGAGCAAGGAGGTATCAGCTCCCCGCCCGGCCTCACCGCAACCGCTTTCAAAAGGGGAAAGCAGGTCATGGCTAAACACGCCCATACCACAACTCTGCCTGTGAGGGCTGCCCGGCACCGCTGGCCACCGCCCGAGACCGTGCGCGGCGCCCCCGTCCCGGTGCTACCGCCGCCGACCTATGAGCCGCCGCCGCCGCGCCCGACCAAGGGCCGCTGAGCGTCACTCCCCCCGCCTGAATTGCGCCGGCCGCGCGCCGGCACCCTCCAAGATGGAGACCACCACCATGCCCATCCCGCCCTTCACGCGCCGTCTGTTGCTGGGCAGCGCCGCTGCCCTGGCCGTCACAGCGCCGCCGGGCCCATCCTCGCCCGCACCCCACCCCGACGCCGCGTTGATCGAAGCCTGCGAACGCCACATCAAGAACTTCTTCGCCTTCAACTATGACGAGGGCGACGATGAGGATGCGCACGAGGCATTGGGCCAACTCTATGACGAATCGCTGGATGCTGTCGGCGAGCTGCGCCCTGTGACACTGGCCGGGATCGTGGCAAAAGCGCGGGCCACGAAGGTCGAGGGCACCCATCCGGACGGCTCGCATGATGTGGGTGGCACCCCAGCCGCTGACTGGGCGCTCGATATCATCAACGATCTCCTGCGCCTGTTTGGGGAGGTCGCGCCATGACCGTCTCTCGTCGCACCCTGCTAGGCGCCAGCGCCGCCGTCCTGGGCGTTCCTGGGGTGCCTGGGCGGGCTTGTGCCACCCCGCCGGCGCCGCACCCTGACGCGGCGCTGATCGAGATGTGCCGCCGGCATCCGCTGAACATCGAGGGTTACAACACGTCGCCGCTTGAATACGACAATATCGACGATAATCCGTTCTGGAACGCCTACTCGGAGACGCGCGACGGCATCGGCGAGGCCCAGCCGATGACAATGGCCGGTATCCTGGCGAAGTGCCGGGCCGCCAAGGTCGAGGCCCGAGCGTTTGATGGCGACGAGGAATCGGAGCATCCCGCGAACTGCCCAGCCGAGGACTGGGCATGGGATATCGTCGGCGACCTGCTGCGGCTCTACGGCGGGGAGGCGCAGTCATGAGCGCCCCAGACACCCCAGACCTGCCGCTCGCCATTGAGTTTGTGGAGCGCATGGCGGCCCACCTCGACGAGTCGTTGTGCGCCCTCCGCCTCGTGGTGGAGGCGGCATGCGTGGTCCTTGACGTTGACCACTGCGTCGAGGGCGGTGCGTTGCGCAGCGTGGAGCGCGATCTGGCCGCTCAGGTGGCCGACATGTACGACGACCTGCGCGCCTTCAAAGCGGAGCCGGACCTCTACTTCGCCTCCAGCGTCCAGCGGTGCCAAGGCTAGGAGACGCCTTCATGAGCGATGGCAACAGCAGGCCCCGCTCAGCGAATAGCAGCCCGCCCCATCAGCACATCGTCGCGAGCGCGACACACCCAACTGGCCCGATTGCACGAATCCTAAAGTTGCCCGAGCCTATCTGAAACGGAGTCGAGATGGTCTTAGGGCAGACCCTCTCGACCTCCGGACTGATCATGGGTGGCGTTACTCGCGACGAAATGGACATGACACGGAATGGGTACGGAAGACATATGGCGGGAGCACTATACGGAGCTTGGGCGCTCCCTGCGTGAGGCAATCTGCTGTGTGGACGACGAGGGCCGGTGGGAATCGTACTCAAGCATCCGGTCGATCCAAGAGCGTTGGCGCAGGCTCCAGGCGATGCCGTCTTTGTCGCTGGCTTGGCACTTCGTCTGCGTGTTCTTGCGGAAAGGCGAGCTCGTTGGACACGGGTTTCTGCCGGGTGAACCGAAACCCACAGTCATCGATCCCGCATTTTTCAGAGACTCGACCCCCGATTACGAGAACAACACCGTTTCGCGACCGGGCCTTACCTGCACCGGCGTGAGGATATTCTCCGCGGAAGAGTGGCAGGCAAGACAGCGGACCGCCGACACTCCTGCGCCGAAAAGCGCAGTATCAAAGAGAAGGCAGCCAGCAAAAGCCGCCATTGAAGCTTGGTTTAAGAAACGAGTGGACGGATGGCCCGATTCGCAGCCGTTCCCTTCCGGGGACAAGGACTTCGCTGCGGCGCGCGAAGCATTTCCCGGAATCAGCCGCAAGCTGCTTCGCTCTGCGCGGAAGCAAATCACGCCGCCTGAATGGCGAAAACCCGGCCCCCGCCCAAAACCTTAGGCGCATCGCGGGAGTGAGAAACCCCACGACCGGAGCGAGCCAAATCTCCTTCCGAAATCATGCCGCTTCTCGCGGCGGGTTGGCAGAATGGCGGGATTGCCCGAAAGTTTATGTATTTCAACGCGTTGCGAATCCTGCCGCTTTTTTCTCGGCATGATTAGACGGCAGCTTCAAAAGCACCATCCTAGTTGGGTCACTTCCACACTAGGACGACATCAAATGAAAAACCCTGAGTTGAAGCCCCTACTGGTTACCACCGCCGAAGCGCGCAGGCTGCTCGGTATCGGCCAGACCACGTACTGGAAGCTGGTCAAGTCGGGCAAAATCCAGACCGCCGAGGTCGCTGGCCGCAGATTGCCAGTCTACGCCTCGATCGAAGAATACGTTCAGAAATCCGCCGCCTAACAGAAATCCCCCGGCGATGGGTGCGCCGAGGGACCGGTCTGTTCGTCGAAACGCTGGCAGGACACCCAGCGATATAGCGAACGCACCTGACCCCTGCAAGCTCTTCGTCGGCATTCCCGATCGGAATCCCGATGCGCTACCTTGCGACTTCTCTCAGTCGAGGCCGTTTCCAGGCCGCCGTTCTCACCCTGCCAAGCGATCGTGACGACCGCGCCCGCCTGCTGGAAACCTTCGCCGCCGCCGAACTTCAGCATGGTCATCACCTCGCCGCTGAGCGCCTGTCCCGTGACGCCGAGGCGCTGCGGTTGGCGAAACTTGCACGATGAGCGCAGCCGATACCCCGCCCGCGTTCGAGATCAAACAGGTCGCCCTCGGCTTGCGTAACACCGGCCATTTCGGCGAGCGCACCATCGCCGAGGGCATGGTGAACGTCGGGCCGTTTCGCTTCGTCGCCTATTTGCTCAACGACGGCGCGGTGTCACTGCCGGCGGACCTGCGAGACGAAAGGCTGCGGCTCGAAATTTCGGCACAGCTGCGCGTCCTCGTCGCCCAGGAGGCCGCAACACGTTGGGCCGCCATCTCCGAGTATGAGCGGCGCCGCTTCGACGAGCGCCAGGCCGAGCGAGATGCACGGCGGAAGCAGCGGGAGGGCGCGAATTGAACTCGACCCTCCCGCCGCAGACCATCGATGCGCTGAAGGCCAGCGTCTCCATCGCCGCTGTCGTCTCGCAGACCCTGCCGCTCCGCCGCAATGGCCAGGAGTTCGTCGCGTGCTGCCCGTTTCATGCCGAGCGGAGCCCTTCGTTCACCGTGAAGGACGACAAGCGCTTCTTCCACTGCTTCGGCTGCGGTGCCCATGGAGATGTCTTTGACTGGTTGATGCGCACCCGACAGATGTCGCTGCACGAAGCGGTGCATCACCTTGGTGGCCAGTTCGAGACGACGCCCCGGTCCGCCCCGATCCGCATTTCAGCAGAACCGGTCAGCAAGCCGGAGAAGGAGACGGTCGAGGTCGCGCGTCGCCTCTGGACAGAAGCGGTCCCCCCCGGCGGAACGCCAGTGGAGGCGTACCTCAACTCGCGCGGATTGACGCTCCCAGCCGATGCGCCGCTTCGGTTTCATCCGTCCTGCGCCCATGGCCACCCCGGCATGGTCGCGCTGATGACGGACCCGGCCACCGCTAAACCCCAAGGCATCCACCGCACGCTGCTGCGTCCTGACGGTTCGGGTAAGGCCGAGGTGGAGAAGACGAAGTTGATGCTCGGCAATTCCGGGATCATCCGCCTCTGCCCAGACGAACAGGTTACGGGCGGCCTCGGGCTCGCTGAGGGCATCGAGACCGCGTTGGGCGTGATGCAGAGCGCCGGTTGGCGGCCGGTCTGGGCCTGCGGGTCCGCTGGCGCGATCAGGACGTTTCCAGTTCTGGCCGGCATCGAGGCGTTGACCATCTTTGCGGACGCCGACGATTCCGGCGCCGGCGTCGATGCAGCCCGTACCTGCGCGACACGCTGGGCGGAAGCCGGGCGGGAAACAACCCTGTATATCCCGCCGCCCGGCCAAGACTGGCTCGACGTCACCCAAGCGGTGGCGGCCTGATGGACAACATGAACTCACCCGAGGATTACCTGCGCCGGCACGGGCGGCAAGAGCATCACGACCCCCATGCCGACGATCACGCCGAAGCCCCCGGCGCGGATGGCGAAAGCGCACTGGCGATCACCACTGCGGGATGGAATGAGGCCGACCTGCCGCCTCGGAAATGGATCGCCCAGCGCTATCTGCTGCGCGGCGCCATCACCGCCCTCATCGGCCAACCCGGCGTGTCGAAATCGGCCCTCGCGCTCGCCTACGCCTCTGCGCTGTCGTTCGGGGAAGACTGCAACGGCATGAAGCCCACGGCACCCGTCAAAGTGCTCCTGATGAACGCCGAGGACGATCACCATGAGCAACAGCGTCGTCTTTCCGGCACCCTCCGGCTCATGGGTCGCGCACCGGCCGAAATTGCCGGCCGCATCATATTGGCCACTCCGGTGCAAACGGCGCTTCTGTTCGATCGCCATCCCGAGACGGGACGGATCGTCGAGACCTCGGCGTGGCACGAGCTGATGAAGGCCATCGATCATCACAAGCCGGACGCGCTGGTGCTCGATCCCTTTGCGGAGATCCACAGCGAGGACGAGAACTCGAACATCCCCATGCGTGGCGTGATGGCCAAGCTCCGCTCCCTGGCGGTGGCCAAGAACCTCGCCATCCTGATCGTGCATCACACCCGCAAAGGCGCGACGGCCGCCGGTGATCCTGATGTTGCCCGAGGCGCATCCTCCATCATCGGCGCCGTGCGTATCGCCCTGACCGTCACAGCGATGACCGCCGACGAAGCCAACTCGTTCGGCCTCCCGGCAGGCGCTCATCGCGGTTACTTCAGGGTTGACGGTGCAAAAGCGAACTATTCTGCCTTGACTGATTGCGAGTGGTTCGAGCGACACAGCATTCAGCTCGATAATGGCGATTGGATCGCCGTGCCGCGACCCTGGGACCCGCCGGTCAGTGCCATCGTCCCGGAGACGATGCTTGCCATCGAGCGGTCCGTGGCCAAGGGATCGAGCATCGGCCCATGGTCGCCGCGCATGTCCCGATCCGAGCCGCGATCGATACAGCATCTTCTCCTCGACCATGGGCTTGTGACGAAGGCAGCGCAGCAAGTAGCGCTGAACCAACTCCAACATGCCGGTTTCATCGTGGCGTCGTTCCATGATGCCAGGCGTCGGGTTGCGCAGGGATACAGGTCACCCGACGGGCTGCCTCCGGCACCCTGGATATCGGCTTCTGAGGCATCGGAAGGCGGGGAGGCGGCATGACAAAACCCGAGCGAAACCCCGGAAAATTGGAAGCCAGAAAGAGCCGCCCCGGTTTTTTTTGTCCTTACGCCAAAAAAAATACCGGGGCGGAATTGGCGAAAACCCAAACCCGAGCGAAACCCCGGAAAACCCCGGACCCCATTTCCCAAAGGACGGCCAGCAGGCAGAGCGCGCTTCGCACGCGCGCCCCTGCCAACCGGTCCCGTCCTGCCGCAAACCCCGGCATGGGTCCCTCCCGGCCCCCACCCCAATCGCGAGGCATTCGCGGCCCTTTGGTTTTCTAGGCACCAATTTTTGTTAGGGGTTCCTCCTCCCATGGCAACTGTCGCGGAAGTCGCCGGCTTGCTGGGCATCAGCGGGCGACGCGTAAAAGAACTGCGGGCCGAGGGCGTGCTCCCCGGAGCGCCACACGAGCCGTACGATTTGTCGGCTTGTTGTCTCGCCTACTGCGCTCGCTTGCGGGCAGTCGCGGGCAACCCGGACGAAGATGGGCAGACTGTGGACGAAGCGCGTAGGCGGCTCACCATCGCCCAGGCTGAAGCAGCGGAGCTGCGAGCCGCGAGCCTGAGCGCTGAGGCGGTTTCGGTGCAGGATGTCGAGATTGTCGTCACCGCGATGCTGGACCGCATCTGCGTTGGGCTGCAAAGCCTCCCGGCTCGGGCGGCGCCGGTCGTCATAACCCTCACCACCGCTGCGGCGGTGCAGGCGGAACTCACCCGTGTGGCGTTCGGCATTCTCGGCGAGATGGCCTGCACCGAGGTCGTCTCGTCCCTTCCTGCCCTGAGTGGCGCTGGCGGCAGTCCGCGGGCTGAGCAGGGGGGGCCCAATGCTCACCGCCGGTGAAGCCCGCGCTGATGAGGCCGTGGCACGGCTGCGGCGGATCGTCAGGCAGCTTGAGCATGGGGCCGACCTTGATGGTCCCGAGCGCATGTTTCTCCTGTCGGGCCTGCGCACCTATCTCGAGACCGCCCCGCGGCGCTCATTGGATGCCGCGTTGCAGCTCGCACCAGCGCGCGGCGAGAAGGGATGGTGGACCCGGCAAGGGCAGGCCGAGCGAGACCGGCTCATCGCCGCGATCGATCGCGAGCTTTTCGGGACGTTGCCCGTCCCCACCGCTGCGCAAGCGCTGGAGGACATGGCCCGGTCATTTTTTCGGGCGGGCCGGGCCGCGGAGACCGAGGCATTGCGCATGCTCGAAGCCATTCCTCGCACCGGCCGCCCGTTGCCCGGAAACAAGCGCCTTCAGACAATCATCGCGCGGGCGCGGAAATCATATGCCCCAATTAAATTCGGCGCATGAATTTCCGCGGCCGGTGCCCGATTCTCTATCCAAACGATGGAGTTGAACGATGCTGAGAATCGGCGGCGTGACGATCTCGGACGACCTGCGTATCGGCGTGGGTAACCAGACCGTGCAACTGCGGCCCTCCCAGGGATACCGCCTGGTCGAAACGCTGCTCCGTGCCACGGCCCGCCAGACCATCCGCGAAGAGGTGGCGGGTCCGGCAGCTCGAGTCTCGAAGAAATCTCGGCCCGCACACAAACCTCAGGTTCGGTGCTGAGCAAGACGCGCCCTCGCGGATGTTCACGTCGCCTTGCTGCCCGGCGGGGAGCGAAGCCGACCTCGGTGCGGGGGTGCGCATCTCCGGGAAAGGTCGGCAGGCAGCAACTTCTTTGAAAACCACACAGGACATCGGGATGCTCAAGATTCCAGGCTTTAAAGCGAGTTCGACCGCCAAAGCTGCTGCGACCGCGGGGTACGAAATGACCCCGGCGCTCCTCACCGCGATGAGCAAGTTGAAGGAAACGCTACAGGTCCGCGTCGATATCGACGCGGCGATCGCTGCCAACGCTCAAGCGATCGGAGGAACCAAGCAGCAGGAAGAAGCGGCCGCTGCCGCAGTCGCGGAAATCGAGGTGAAACTGGCGATCGAGACCGACACGCTCGCTGTTGCGCAGCTGGAAGATGACCTTGCCGCTGCGACGGAACGGATGAGCTTTGCCGTGGTAGCGGCCTCTCGCGCCGCCCGCATGAAGGGCGCGCTCGTCGCGAAGGCGGCGACCGCGGATGCGGAAATCGGCATGGCCAAGACGTCCTTCGACCGCGAGGTCAGTGATTTCGCGGGTCATATCCTCGATTCTCTTCACGACGAATTGCAGCGGGCGGCCCAGGCCCTCCTCGTTCCGCTCGCCAAGACACACGCGCTCCTCAGCGTCGGATTGATCAGCTGGACCAATTCGGTACTGGAGGAGCTTCGCATCCCGTCGCCGAGTTGGGTTCCTGAGAAGCGGGCAACCATCCTCGACTCGCGCCACGCGAAATTGCCTGGCGGCGAGCGCCTCGACGTGCAGACAGCCTGGCCGACCATTCCCGGGGCTGAGGCACTGGCCGAATACCTCGCTCCCATCGCCACTCTGCGCCGGGAAGCCGCGGCTCATCGGCCGATCGCCCCGCCCCCGCCGGTGGATCACCGCATGCCGCCCGAGATGCTTCAGGCCGAACGAAACCGCGAGGCGGCCGAGCGCCGTGCCGCAGAAGATGCGCGGCGCGCCGCCCTGCCGCCACCCCCGCGTTTCTCGGAATACAGGAGCACCTACTCCCCGCCGAGGAATACTCAGAATGCGTAAAGCCCCGATCTCCTCTTCATCTTCAAGGAAGCTTACCTCCGCCGAGATTGCACGCTCGTGGGATTTGGCATTCGCGCGCGCCACGGGGAAACCGCCCTCTCCGCGGCGAACCGCCGAGGGTCAAATGCGCACCATCTCAGCAAGGAAAGCCTGACGCGTGTCCGTCACGGAGACAGATACCGCTCCCGGCTTCGGCGAGGCGGAAGCTGCAGCGCTCCTCGACCCAGCACCGCAGGTCGAAGCTGGGCAGGGCAACGAGGCCGAAGCGGCCTATCGCCGCGGCGAGCTGGCGGAACGGGAGCGGTGGGCCACTGTGTTGGCGAATCGTGCCTTCCTGCGCAACCCGCCCCTGGCGCGCCAGCTGCTCGCGACCACCGGCATCTCAGCCGAGACGGTCGTTGCCTGCCTACGGGATTCTCCGCCGGCTGCCAGCGCCTTCCCTCAGCGTACGGCGTTTGTGCCGCAGCTGGTGCCGACCAACGACGCGCCAACCGCCACAGCGCCGTCCCCTGTCTCGGCCAGGCCGAACGCACGATGAATCCGTTTCCCCACCTCTCCCAGCGGCTGTTCAACACGCCGCTTGCCATCACGCCGCGCAAGGCGGAGATCGTCACCGCCGCCCTGGCCCAGCGCCTGGGCATCGCCAGCTTCGCCCGCATCGGCGGCCAGATGGTCGCCCTCGATGCCGGCGCCTGGGACGAGGGCGATGCCGGCCCGGCCGAACAGCGCGCCTACGACGTGGTGCTCGGCGTGGCCGTCATCCCCGTGCAGGGCACGCTGGTCAACCGCCTGGGCAGCCTGCGCCCCTATAGCGGCATGACCGGCTATGACGGCATCCGCCACAACCTGATGCAGGCGCTGGCGGATGCCGAGGTCCGCGCCGTGCTGCTGGATATCGACAGCCCCGGCGGCGAGGTGTCCGGCTGTTTCGACCTCGCGGACACCATCCACGACGCGCGGGGCATCAAGCCCATATGGGCGGTGCTGAACGATTCCGCATATTCCGCCGCCTACGCCATCGCCTCGGCCTGCGACCGCATCACCGTGCCCCGCACCGGCGGCACCGGCTCGGTCGGCGTGATCTGCATGCATGTCGATTTCAGCAAGGCCCTTGCCCAGGCCGGCATCGCCATCACGCTGATCCAGTTCGGCGACAGGAAGTCGGACGGCAACGAGTACCAGCCGCTGGCGGACGCCGCCTTGGCGCGCTTCCAGGCCGATGTGGATGCCATGGGCGAGATCTTCGTCTCCACCGTCGCCCGTAACCGCGGCCTGTCCAGCGCCCGCGTGCGCGGCACCCAGGCCACCACCTTTCTCGGCGCCGCCGGCGTCGAGATCGGCTTCGCCGACGCCGTGATGGCGCCGGACGAGGCCTTCCGCAGCTTGCTCGCGCAGCTCGGGCCGCCGGAGCGGGCGGTTCGTATCCGCCCGCCCCGCAGAACCATTCAAGCATCGAAGAGATAGCCATGTCCGGAACTGTCCCCGCTCTCGACATTGCCATCACCGGCAAGGATCAGACCGGCCCGGCCTTCGATTCCGTCGGCAAGCGCCTCACCCGCGTCGGCGCGCAGGCGGAAAAGACCGGCCAGGCGGTGGCCAGGGTGGCGAAGGAGAACCCGTTCCAGCGCGTGGAGAAGGGGTTCACCTCCCTCGCATCCACCGCGGGCGACGCGTACCGCTCCATCGACCGCATCGCCCCTGCCATGGGCGCCATCACCGGGGCCGCCAGCATCGCCGGCATGACGTTGCTGGTGCAACGCTGGTCCCAACTCGGCCAGCAGGCCCAGCAGACGGGCCAACGCCTCGGCCTGCCCACCGACCGCCTGACCGCCCTGCGCGGTGCCGCTCGCCTGGCCGGCGCGAGTGCCGAGGATTTGGACGGCGGCCTCGCCAATCTGGATGAGCGCTTGCGCGGCGCGGTGTTCCGCGGCGATGCCGGCGCCATCCAGACCTTCAACCAGCTCGGGGTGGGTTTCCGCAACATCGCCACCGGCGGGGCGCGCAACGCGGCGGACGCGCTGGGCGATGTGGCCGAGGGGATCAAGAAACTCTACGACAGCGGCGAGGCGGGCAGGGGCGCAGCCCTTCGGGCGGCGCAGAATCTCGGCTTGGAAGCGTTGTTCCCCATGCTCCTCAAAGGCAAGCAGGGCATAGCCGACCTTCAGGCCAAGGTTGCGGGACTCGGTGGCGTCATTCCACCCGAGGCAGCGCGGCGGGCCGACGCTCTGGCTTCAAGCTACTCAAGTCTCGAAATTGCCATCGAAGGCGTCGCAAATCGTACCGCTGACAGGCTAGCGCCCGCGGCAACGTCCGCAATGAATACCACCGCTGAATGGATCGGAAAAAACAAGGAATTGGCCGATTCCTACGGTGAGATCGGCACAGTGATTGCCGGAATCGGTGCCGCGGCATTTGGTGCGAGGCTGCTGGCGAAAGTCGGGAGATTCCTCGGGCTGATGAACCCTGCCGCCGCGACAGTCGCAGCGCTCGGTGCGGCCGGCGCGGCGGCCGGCGCGATGAACGTGCCGATGGTCGATGATTTCGGCCGACCGATCGGTAATTGGGGTGGCGGACCTGTGCCGCAGGGAATGGGGCCCGTCGAGCAATACCAGGGTCTGCGTCGCTTGTGGCGCAATTACGCACCCACCTTCTTGGGCGGCGCCGCATCGTCACAGCGTGGCGCCAGCATCGCCCCGCCGGCGCCGGGCACCGCCGCCTTCGCGGTGATGCAGCGCACGCATGATTTCTGGGCCAGCAAGGGGTTCACCGAACCCCAGATCGCCGGCATCCTCGCGGGCGGCCCGGCGGCGGAGAGCAATTTCAACCCCGATCTGGTCGGCGACAACGGCACCAGCTACGGCCTCTATCAGCACCACGCCGAACGCCTCGCCCGCCTGCGCGCCCGCTACGGCGACCATCCCACAGTCGATCAGCAGAACCAGTTCGCCTGGGACGAGCTGAACGATCCCACCCGCCGGGCGGCCCTGACTGCCTTGCGGGCAGCGCCGACCGCAGCGCAGGCCGCGGGCATCTGGACGGCCGGTTTCGAGGTTCCGGCGCACACCTATGACCGCGCCATGGAGCGTGCACAGGCCGCGTCGCGCTTTGAAGGGGCGGTGAATGTCTCGGTCGATATCCGCGGTGCCCCAGCTGGCACTACCGCGCGGGTCACCAGCACCGGCCCCGTCACCGCCGCCCCGCCCCGCGTCGAAACCGCCATGCAGGGAATCCACTGACCCCGCCCCCTCGGCCTCGAGTGAGGCGCCGCGGTGGCGCCACCGAACCCGGCCGTCTGGCCGGCGAGATTGCAAGCCGCGCTTGGTTGCGGCTGATGGAGGAGAGGTAAAGGCTGAGGCCCACGGTCTGCCCGAGCGGCTTCTACGCCTCCCCGAAGTCGCGAAGATGGTCGGGCCGGGAGAGCACGATCTACCGCATGATCGGAAAGAGTCGCCGTCCTTCGCCGCTGAGGCTCGGTGTGGTGGTGCGCTGGCGCGAGAGCGAGATCATGGCATGAGTGGACGCGCTACCCCGGCACGATCCGGCGTGCCCACGGTTCTCCAAGGCGGCCGTAACCCACCTTGCGTCGCCTTCGGACCCGGCAAATAGCTTGAGGAAGACGCGCCATCGGGTGAAGTCCTCCCAGCATGACGGTGTGGAAAGCCACAGGTGGACCGGGCTTGGGCGCTGGAGGGGCACCTGCGGCAGAGAGTTCTGGTTGCATGCTCGGCCGCGCAGATCGCATGATTGTATCGATTGGCGTTCTTTAGTGTGCCGGGAGCGAGTCGTGGGTTTGCTTGCTGATATTCAGATGTCGCTACTTGATGAGAAAACAAATCTTGCCAGCATCTTACTCAAGATGCGTTTTCTCGCGAGCAGGTTGGGAAGCGGCGATCTTGAAGGGTGGGTTCAGCACGAAACGGAGGGCTACCCGCCCGAAGTGCCAGTTCCAGCCTATCGCACGTTCCAAGTCGCATATTTCTGCACACTACAAAGTTATCAAGGCATCTACCGCAACGTCGGCATTCCACCCGCGGCGATCGAAGAGCACATCGGGAAGGAGTTTAACGAATTCGGTGTCAGGCAAGGTCTGGCAGAGCTCAATGATTTAATAGTCAATTGTGGAGAAACACGACATTTAAATATAAATAGAGCTAATCTTGTGATATTACTACAGGATAAGGTTTTTCGCACGGTAGTCTTCTAGGTGTAGAATGTCATTTATCTGTATCCAGGTTGGTTCAAATTGAAAATACCGTTAGAGGCAGATTGTTGGATTTAACTTTTAAGATAGAGCAGCAGGTTCCCGCGGCGAAAGAAGTATCCATCGGCACCGGAACACCCGCTTCGATCGGGATCGAACAAAGTAAATTGGTGACGAATATTACAAACAACACAATATATAATGGAAATCTAAACCAAGTCACGCATACCGGCCATGGAAACATAGTGTTCGAAGTGATTGAGAACGACGTAAATTCATTGGTTGGAGCGTTCGAAAAAATCGGAATACCGTTTGCTGATGCAAATTTGCTGGCAGAAATCGTTCGAAAAGAGACGCCCGAGGGACCGGGAAAGCCGCTTGGAGCAGGTGCCAAGGCTTGGTTTGCATCCCGGATCAGTGAAGCAGCCACGATCGCTTGGAAAATGGCGGTTCAAAGCGCCATGGAGTCGGCCAAAGGGATGATCGCGCGCTATTACGGGATATAGTTTGCCCGACGTTTGATGATCTATCGCCTGGGCAGCCCGATCAGCTCGGCGTCCTGGGCGGCGGGCCGGCAAAAGGACTCCACAGGCCTTCGTGCTCGGTCGCAATTAGGCCGGGATGGCCGGTCGGATCGGCACCCTCTCCGCACCGGAGGGGGCGACTGGGCCGCCGCAGAACTCCGCCCACTCCTTCATCATCTCGCGCCGCTTCTCGAACAGATCGCCTCGCCGATACGCCGCCTCGACTTTGGAGCCAACAGCATGCGCCAGCGCCATCTCCGCCATCTCGGCCGGATAGGCTGTCGCCTCGGCG
The DNA here is from genome assembly GCA_945957135.1 of uncultured Rhodospirillales bacterium. Lineage (GTDB taxonomy): Bacteria > Pseudomonadota > Alphaproteobacteria > Acetobacterales > Acetobacteraceae > CAMFLK01. The sequence goes on along the minus strand of CAMFLK010000009.1, from coordinate 10,783 downwards.
CACCAGTCGCGGAACGTAGAGCGGAAACCGTGCGCCGTGAGATCGCCGCGCTCCATCCGCCGAAGAGCCATCAGGAGCGCCATGTTGCTGAGCGGCTTGCCCGCCTTGCCGCCGGGGAAGACATAGCCGTCGCCATCCTGCGGCCGCAGCGGTAGCAGCTCGCCCAGCATCGCCAGGGCGGCAGAGGAGAGGGGAACGCGATGCTCACGCGCGGCCTTCATCCTGTCCGCCGGCACGGTCCACAGCGCCGCCTCGATGTCGATTTCCGACCACCTGGCCCCGATGACCTCGCCCGTCCGGCCAGCGGTCAAGATGGCGAACCGGAGGGCCAGCGCGGCCATGCCGGCTTGTTCGCCCAGCTTGGCCATGAAGGCCCCGATCTCACGCCAGGGCAGGGCAGCGTGATGTTCGACGCGGGCCACCTTCGACCGCTTCGGCAGCAGGTTGTCGAGATGGCCCTTCCACCGCGCCGGGTTCTCGCCCTGCCGCCAGCCCCGCGACTTCGCATAGTCGAGCACGGACTCGATGCGGCCACGCACCCGCGATGCGGTTTCCGGCTTGGTTGCCCAGATAGGTTCGAGGGCCTTGGTGACATCACCGGTATCCACGGCCGACACCAGATGGGCGCCGAAATGCGGATACGCATAGGTGGTCAACGTCGCCTCCCACTGCGCGGCGTGCTTTTCGCTTTTCCACCCGGCCTTGTGGGCCTTGATGTATTTCTCCGCGACCTCCTTGAAGGTGAACGCCCCGGCCTGGGCGACGCGAGCCGCCTTCTCGGCCTTGCGCTGGTCGAGCGGGTCGATGCCGTCCAGCAGTAGCTTGCGGCCAGCGATGGCCTTCTGACGGGCCTCGGCGAGGCTGACCAGCTCGATCGGCCCGAGGCCCATTTCGCGAGCCTTTCCGTTGAGCATGAAGCGGAGGAGCCACGACTTCCGCTCAGCATCACGGACCTGGAGCCATAGCCCGCCGCCGTCACCATAGCGGCCGGGGGCGCTCATCCGCTTCACTTCCAACGCCGTCAATTTGGCCATGGTGGGGCTTCCTAGCCAACAATTCAGCCCACAATAAAGTTGCGAATTTATGCGGTCAATGGCGAAGGGACGCGAAGGGATATTTCACGCAATCGCTTGATAAGGCGCAGATTTTCGAAGGAATACGAAGCCATATGAAGGGGGTTCTGGCGGAGAGAGAGGGATTCGAACCCTCGGTACGCTTGCACGTACACACGCTTTCCAAGCGTGCGCCTTAAGCCGCTCGGCCATCTCTCCGGCAGGGGCGGAACATAGCAGCGAAAGGGGGCGGCGCAAGCCGGGTCAGGCGTCCATTTTCAAGGCCGCGAGAAAGGCGCTCTGGGGGATTTCCACCTTGCCGAATTGGCGCATGCGCTTCTTGCCTTCCTTCTGCTTCTCCAGCAGCTTGCGCTTGCGGGTGATGTCGCCGCCGTAGCATTTGGCGGTCACGTCCTTGCTCAGCGCGCTGATCGTCTCGCGCGCGATCACCCGGCCGCCGATCGCGGCCTGGATGGCGATGCGGAAGAGCTGGCGGGGGATCAGGTCCTTCAGCTTCTCGCAGATCTGCCGGCCGCGCTTCTCCGCCTGGCTGCGGTGGGCGATGAAGCTCAGCGCGTCCACCGGGTCCTGGTTCACCAGGATGGAGATGCGCACCAGGTCGCTCTCGGCGTAGCCGTCCATGGCGTAGTCGAAGCTGGCATAGCCGCGGCTGACCGATTTCAGCCGGTCGTAGAAATCGAACACCACCTCGTTCAGCGGCAGGCGATAGACGGCCATGGCGCGGTTGCCCACATAGGTCAGGTCCACCTGCTGGCCGCGCCGCTCGCTGCACAGGGTGAGGATGGCGCCGAGATATTCGTCCGGCACCATGATGGTCGCGCGGATCCACGGCTCCTCGATATGGTCGATCAGGCTCGGGTCCGGCATGTCCGCGGGGTTGTGCAGCTCCTCCATCTCGCCGGAGGTGCGGTGGATGCGATAGACCACGCTGGGCGCGGTGGCGATCAGGTCGAGGTCGAATTCGCGGATCAGCCGCTCCTGGATGATTTCCAGGTGCAGCAGGCCGAGGAAGCCGCAGCGGAAGCCGAAGCCCAGCGCGGCCGAGGTTTCCGCCTCGTAGTGGAAGCTCGCGTCGTTCAGCCGCAGCTTGGCGAGCGAATCGCGCAGCTTCTCGAAATCGTCGGCATCCACGGGATACAGGCCGCACCACACGACGGGCACGGAGGGCTTGAAGCCGGGCAGCGGGGCGGCGGCGGGCACGCGGTCATCGGTGATGGTGTCGCCCACCGAGACGTCGGCGACGGTCTTGATGGCGGCGGTGAGGTAGCCCATCTCGCCGGGGCCGAGATCGTCCACATTGATCATGCGCGGCGTGAACACGCCGACCTGCTCCACCTGGTGGGCGGAGCCGCGCGCCATCATGCGCACGCGCTGGCCGCGACGGATGCGGCCGTCCTTCACGCGGATGAGGATGACCACGCCGAGATACTGGTCGTACCAGGAATCGACCACCAGCGCGGTCAGCGGCGCGTTGGCGTCGCCCTTGGGCGGGGGCAGGCGGGTGACCAGGGCTTCCAGCACGCCCTCGATGTTCAGGCCGGTCTTGGCGCTGATCTCCACGGCGTCGGACGCATCGAGCCCGATCACGTCCTCGATCTGCTGGCGCACGCGCTCGGGTTCGGCGGCGGGCAGGTCGATCTTGTTGAGCACCGGCACGATTTCGTGGTTGGCGTCGATGGCCTGGTACACGTTGGCCAGCGTCTGCGCCTCCACCCCTTGCGAGGCATCGACCACCAGCAGCGAGCCTTCGCAGGCGGCCAGGCTGCGCGAGACTTCGTAGGCGAAGTCCACATGTCCGGGCGTGTCCATCAGGTTCAGCACGTAGTCCTTGCCGTCCCGCGCGCGATAGGCGAGGCGCACGGTCTGCGCCTTGATGGTGATGCCGCGTTCCTTCTCCAGCTCCATGTTGTCCAGCACCTGCTCGGTCATCTCGCGCGAGGAGAGCGCGCCGGTGGCCTGGATCAGGCGGTCGGCCAGGGTGGATTTCCCGTGGTCGATATGGGCGATGATCGAGAAGTTGCGGATGCGGTCGATGGGCGTGTCGGTCATGGGGCGGAGATAGGGGGTTTGAGGGGAGAAAGGAAGAATCTTCTTTTTCTGAAGAAAAAGAAGCAAAAAGACTTTTGCTCGTTATCCTTCGTACGGCAGCGCCGAGGCTCGTCTTCAACAGATAAAAGTTTTTTGGTTCTTTTTTTCAAAAAAGAACGCACTTCCTTCCTTCAATTCCGCAACTGCGCCCCCGTCGCCTTCGCCACCGCGGCGACCACCTTGGCGCAGGCTGCCTCGATCTCCGCATCGGTCAGCGTGCGTTCGCGCGGCTGGAACACCACCTCGACGCCGAGCGATTTGCGGCCGGGTTCCAGCTTGTCGCCGGCATAGGCGTCGAACAGCGCGACGCCGGCGATCAGGGCGCGCTCGGCGCCACGGGCGGCGCGCAGCACGGATTCGGCGGGGGTGGCGGCGTCCACCAGGAAGGCGAAGTCGCGCCGCACCGGCTGGAAGGCCGGCAGGTCCGGCGCGGCGCGGCGGCGGCGCTTGGGGTCCGCCACCTCGTCGAGGAAGATTTCGAAGGCGACGGCCGGGCCGGTCAGATCCAGCGCGGCGAGCACGCGCGGGTGCAGGGCGCCGAAGGTGGCGAGCACGGTCTTCGGCCCCTGGCGCACGGTGCCGGAGCGGCCGGGGTGGTAGAAGCCCGGCGCATCGGCGGTGACGGTCAGCGCCTCCATCGGCACGCCGAGCGCGGCGAGGACGGACCAGATATCGGCCTTGGCGTCCATCGCGTCCATGGCGCGGGCGGGGGAGGCCCAGTGGCGCGGCGTCTGGCCGGTGCGCAGCCCGGCGGCGACCACGCGCTGGGACGGGCCTTCCAGGAAGCCGGGGCCGATTTCGAACAGCCCGCCATCCGGCCAGCCGCGCGCGGCGTTGCGCTGGGCCGCCTGGGCCAGGGTGGCCAGCGGGGTGGGGCGCATCTGGTCGAGATCGGCGGCGATCGGGTTGGCCACGCGCAGCGAGTCCGGCACCGGGCCGAACAGCGCGGCCTTGGCCCGGTCCGTGAAGCTGAAGGTGACGCATTCGGCGAGGCCCGCTTCCGCGAGCGTGCGGCGGGCGAGCGCCGCGCGGGTCTGGCGCGGCGTCAGCGTGGCGAGCGGCACGGCGCCGTTCACCGGCAGCGAGACGGGCGGCACGCTGTCCAGCCCGCGCAGGCGCAGCACTTCCTCGATCAGGTCGGATTCCGGCTCGATCTCGGCGCGGCCCTCGGCGGCGGTGGCGGATTTTTCCTCGGGCAATTCGGGCCAGGGATCGAGCGCGGTGCCGCCGGCAATGTCGTTGCGCCAGGAGGGAACGGCGACGCGCACCCCGGCATTGCCGCGCTCCACCACCGCGAAGCCCAGCCGCTCCAGGCTGGACACCGCCTCGTCGGGCGGCACGTCCAGCCCGCCGAAGCTGGCGAGCCGGGCGTAGCGCATCGCCGCCGTGCGCTGCCAGGCGGGTTCGGCGCCGGCGCCGACCACCTCACTCGCCTCGCCGCCGCACAGTTCGATCACCATGCGCGTGGCGGCTTCCAGGGCGGCCGGCAGCAAGGCGGGGTCGATGCCGCGTTCGAAGCGGGCGCGGGCGTCGGAATGGATCTGGTGGGCGCGGCCGGACAGCGCCACGCGCACCGGGTCGAACAGCGCGCATTCGATGAACACGCTGGTGGTCGCGTCGTCGCTGCCGGTGGCCTCGCCGCCCATGATGCCGGCCAGCGACTGCACGCCGGCGGCATCGGCGATCACGCAATCCTCGGTGCTCGCCGTGTAGTCGCGCCCGTTCAGCGCGCGGAAGCTCTCGCCGGCGCCACGGCGGAAGGTGAGCACGCCGCCCTGCACCTTGTCGGCGTCGAACACGTGCAGCGGACGGCCGAGATCGATGGTGAAGAAGTTGGTCATATCGACCAGCGCGTTGATCGGGCGCAGGCCGATGGCGATCAGCCGGTCCTGCAGCCAGCGCGGGCTGGGGCCGTTCTTCACGCCACGGATGGTGCGGCCGAGCACCCAGGGGCATGCCTCGGGCCATTCCACCGCCCAGCGCACCGGGCTCGCGAAGCTGGCCGGCACCGGCGCGGGGGCGAAGGGTTCCAGCACGCCCAGCCCGGCGGCGGCGAGGTCGCGCGCCACCCCGCGCACCGACAGCGCGTCGCCCCGGTTGGGGGTCACGGCGATGTCGATGACGGGATCGTCGATCCCGGCCCAGGCGGCATATTGCGTGCCCACCGGCGCGTCCGCCGGCAAATCCATGATGCCGTCATGGTCGTTGCCCAGCCCCATCTCCCGCGCGGAGAGCAGCATGCCCGCGCTCTCCACGCCGCGGATGTTGCCCACCGCGAGGGTGATGCCGGTGCCGGGGATGAAGGCGCCCGGCGGCGCGAACACCGCCTTCATGCCCGCCCGCGCGTTCGGCGCACCGCACACCACGGAGACGATGCCCGCGCCGGTATCCACCTTGCAGGCGCGCAGCCGGTCGGCGTTGGGGTGCTGCACCGCCTCGACCACATGGGCGATGCGGAACGGCGCCAGCGCGGCGGCGCGGTCCTCCACCCCCTCCAGCTCCAGCCCGATGCGGGTCAGCGTGTCCGTGATCTCGGTGAGCGAGGCCTCGGTGCGCAGATGCGTCTTCAGCCAGGACAGGGTGAACTTCATCGCTCACACCCCCTCGTGCAGCGTGGCCGGAGCCAGCGGGTTGAAGCCGTAATGGCGCAGCCAGCGCAGGTCGCTGTCGTAGAACGGCCGGAGATCGGGGATGCCGTGCTTGAGCATGGTCACCCGCTCGATCCCCATCCCGAAGGCGAAGCCCTGCCACACCCGCGGGTCGATGCCGCAATTGGCCAGCACCTTCGCGTGCACCATGCCGCTGCCCAGGATTTCCAGCCAGTCGCCGCCGCTGCCCAGCTCGCCGGTGCGGCGGTTCCAGCCGATATCCACCTCCATCGAGGGTTCGGTGAAGGGGAAGTAGCTGGCGCGGAAGCGCACCGGCAGGGTGGTGATGCCGAAGAAGGCGCGCAGGAAGTCGATCAGGCAGCCCTTGAGGTGGCCGAGCGTGATGTCGCGGTCGATCACCAGCCCCTCCACCTGGTGGAACATCGGGGAGTGGGTGGCGTCGTGGTCGGCGCGATAGGTGCGGCCGGGCACGATGACGCGGATCGGCGGCTCCTGGCCCAGCATGGTGCGGATCTGCACCGGCGAGGTGTGGGTGCGCAGCACCGGCCGGCGGCCTTCGGCGGCGAGGTAGAACGTGTCCATGTCCTCGCGCGCGGAGTGGTGGGCGGGGATGTTCAGCGCGCCGAAATTGCGCCAGTCGTCCTCGACGTCCGGCCCTTCGGCGATGGCGAAGCCCATGGCGCCGAAGATCGCCGCCATCTCCTCCGCCGTGCGGCTGATCGGGTGGATCAGCCCGGTGGAGCGCGGCGGCGGCGGCAGGGTGACATCCATGCGCTCGGCGGAAAGCCTTGCGTCCAGCGCCGCTTCCTCCAGCGCCGTCCGCCGCGCCTCGATCACCGCGGCGAGCGAGTCCTTCAACCGGTTCAGCGCCGCGCCCCGCTCGCGCTTCTGCTCCGGCGGAACGGCGGCGAGCTCCTTCAGCTTCTGGGTCAGCGTGCCGTTCTTGCCCAGCACGGCGACGCGCACCGCGTCCCAAGCGCGCAGATCGGAGGCGGCGGCCAGCGCGGTTTCGGTGTCGGCCTGGATGGTCTGGAGATCGTCGCTCATCGTGTCCATCTCGCGAAAAAGGGCCGCCCGGTGCGGGCGGCCCTTTGCGTTTGATCCTGGATGCCGTGCGGCGGGATCAGGCCAGGGCGGCCTGCACCTTCTTGACGATCTCGCCAAAGCTCGCGGGGTCGTCGAACGCGATGGCGGCCAGCACCTTGCGGTCCATCTCGATGCCGGCACCCTTCAGCCCGGCGATGAAGCGCGAATAGGTCAGCCCGTGCTCGCGCACCGCGGCGTTGATGCGCTGGATCCACAGGCCGCGGAACTCGCGCTTCTTCACCCGGCGGTCGCGATAGGCGTATTGCAGCGACTTCTCGAGCCGCTCCAGCGCGATGCGGTAATTGGTGGACGACCGGCCGATGAAGCCCTTGGACTGGTCGAGAACCTTCTTGTGGCGGGCGTGGGTGGTGGTGCCCCGCTTGACGCGTGCCATGCTCTACCTCCTCAACCCAGACCGTACGGCGCCCACTGCTTGACGGTCAGCCCGTCAGCATGGGTCAGCGTCTGGCTGCCGCGGTTCTGCCGCTTCATCTTCTGCGGGCGGTTGATCAGGCCGTGGCGCTTGTTGCCGGGGCCCGCCAGCACCTTGCCGGTGGCGGTGATCTTGAAGCGCTTCTTCACAGAAGACTTCGTCTTCATCTTGGGCATTTGGGTCTCCTATGGATGGTGCCCGCGAAACGCAGGCGGTCGCGGCCGGGCATGCCCCACAGGCCCGGCGCGCAGACAAGAGGGCGGGCTTATACCGGCGGCGTATCCCCCATGCAAGGCCGGCGCTTTGTGCCGGGCGCATCACCACCTATAAGCGCGCGCATGAGGGCCGATTTCGTCAAGATGCACGGCTGCGGGAACGATTTCGTCATCTTCGACGAACGCGCTTCCCCGCTCGGCCTGACCCAAGCCCGCGCCGCCGCCATCGCCGACCGGCGCTCGGGCGTGGGCTGCGACCAGTTCATCACCATCGAGCCGGCGCCGCCGGGCAGCGGGGCGGACGCGCTGATGCGCATCCGCAATCCCGACGGGGCGGAGGCCGGGGCCTGCGGCAACGCCACGCGCTGCGTCGCCACCCTTCTGTCGGCCGGCGACGGCCGGCCCCACCAGGTGATCCGCACCGCCGCCGGCAACCTGGTCGCCGACCTGCTGCAGGATGGCCGGGTCCAGGTGGACATGGGCCCGCCTGCGCTGGGCTGGCGCGACGTGCCGCTGTCCCGTGAAGCCGACACGCTGCATCTCGATCTCGCCGAAGGGCCGGTGCGCGACCCCGCCGCCCTGTCGATGGGCAACCCGCACGCCACCTTCTTCGTGGACGACCTCGCGGCGCTCGACATCGAGACCATCGGCCCGCGCCTGGAACACGCGCCCCTGTTTCCCGAGCGCGCCAATATCGGCTTCGCGCAACTCCTCGCCCCGGACCGCCTGCGCCTGCGCGTGTGGGAACGCACCGCCGGCCTCACCCGCGCCTGCGGCTCCGGCGCCTGCGCCGCTGCCGTCAACGCCGCCCGTCGCGGCCTGTGCGGCCGGGCCGTGACCATCGTCGCCGATGGTGGCGAACTGGAAATCGTCTGGCGCGAGGACGGGCATGTGCTGATGACCGGCCCGGCCGTGGTCGCCTTCCGCGGCACGCTCGACCTCGACGCGTACCCGGCATGACCGTCGATATCCTCACCTTCGGCTGCCGGCTCAACACCTATGAGAGCGAGGTGATGCGCGGCCACGCCGCCGCCCTCGCCGACACCATCATCGTCAACACCTGCGCCGTCACCGCCGAGGCCGAGCGCCAGGCCCGCCAGGCCATCCGCCGCGCCCATCGCGAGCGGCCCGAGGCCACCATCGTCGTCACCGGCTGCGCGGCGCAGATCGATCCGGCGCGCTGGGCCGCCCTGCCCGGCGTCGCCCGGGTGCTCGGCAACGAGGACAAGCTGAAGCCCGAATCCTGGTCGCCCGGCGCCGCCTCCGCCGTGTCCGACATCATGCAGGCGCGCGAGACGGCGGCGCATCTGGTCACCGAATTCGCCGGCCGCGCCCGCGCCTTCGTGCAGGTGCAGCAGGGCTGCGACCACCGCTGCACCTTCTGCGTCATCCCCTACGGCCGCGGCCCCAGCCGCTCCGTGCCGATCGGCGCGGTGGTGGCCCAGGTGCGCGCCCTCGTCGCCGCCGGCTATCGCGAGGTGGTGCTGACCGGCGTCGATATCACCAGCTACGGCCCCGACCTGCCCGGCCAGCCCACCCTCGGCCAGATGGTCCGCCGCCTGCTCGCCCTGGTGCCCGACCTGCCCCGCCTGCGCCTGTCCTCGCTCGACCCCGAGGAGATCGACGCCGATCTGTGGCGGCTGCTGGCTGAGGAACCGCGGCTGATGCCGCACCTGCATCTCTCCCTCCAGGCCGGCTCCGACCTCATCCTCAAGCGCATGAAGCGCCGCCACTCCCGCGCCGGCGCCCTGTCCGCCATCGCCCGCGCCCGCACCCTGCGGCCGGGCCTGGCGATCGGCGCCGACCTCATCGCCGGCTTCCCCACCGAGACCGACGACCTGTTCGCCGACACGCTGGCCATGGTGGAGGAGGCCGACATCCCCTTCGTCCACGTCTTTCCCTACAGCGAACGGCCCGGCACGCCGGCCGCCCGCATGCCCGCCGTGCCCGTCCCCCTCCGCCGCGAGCGCGCCGCCCGGCTGCGCGAGGCCGGCGGCCGCGCCGCCGCCCGCTTCCACGCCGGCCTGCTCGGCCACGACGTCTCCGTGCTCGCGGAAACCGACAGCGCGGGCCACACCGAACATTTCGCCGCCGTCCGCCTCGCCGCCACCCCCGGCGAAATCCGCCGCGCCCGCGTCACCGGCGCCGACGCGCAAGGCCTGGTCGCCACGGCGCTGTGAACGGAGACGCCTGACATGGCCCTGGGTGGCTTCCTCTCCCGGCTCAAGCAGGGCCTGGCCCGCAGCTCCGCCAAAATCACCGGCGGCATCGAAGGCGTGTTCACCCGCCGCAAGCTCGACGACGCGGCGCTGGAGGAACTCGAAGACCTGCTGATCTCCGCCGATCTCGGCACCGACGTCGCCGCCCGCGTCATCGCCGCCTTCCGCCGCACCCGCTTCGGCCGCGAGGTGACGGACGAGGAGGTGAAGACCGCCCTCGCCGAGGAAATCGCCGCCATCCTCGCCCCGGTCGCCCAGCCCCTGGTCATCGACCGATCCCTCAAACCGCACGTCGTCCTGGTGGTCGGCGTCAACGGCACCGGCAAGACCACCACCATCGGCAAGCTCGCCCAGACCTACGCCCAACAGGGCCTCCGCCCGGTGCTCGTCGCCGGCGACACCTTCCGCGCCGCCGCCGTCGAACAGCTCCAGATCTGGGGCGAACGCACCGGCGCCCCCGTCATGGCCGGCCCCCCCAACGCCGACGCCGCCGGCCTCGCCTTCGACAGCCTGACCCGCGCCCGGGCCGACGGAGCCGACGTGCTGCTGATCGACACCGCCGGCCGCCTGCACAACAAATCCGCCCTGATGCAGGAACTGGAAAAAATCATCCGCGTCCTGCGCAAACAAGACCCCACCGCCCCCCACTCCGTGCTGCTGGTGCTCGACGCCACCACCGGCCAGAACGCCATCCAGCAAGTGCAGGTGTTCCGCGAAATGGTCGCCGTCACCGGCCTGATCGTCACCAAACTCGACGGCAGCGCCCGCGGCGGCATCGTCGTCGCCCTCGCCGAAGAATTCGGCCTGCCGGTCCACGCGGTCGGCGTCGGCGAACAAGCCGGCGACCTCCGGCCGTTCGAGGCGGTGGCGTTCGCGCGCGGTCTGGTGGGGGTGGAGTAGGGCAAGGCTTCTTTCTTGAAGGAAAGAAGCAAAGAACCGAACCGGCCGGGCGCTTGATCCGGTCGGCCAGGGGGGAAAGGCAAGAAGGAAGCGGTTCTTTTTTGAAAAAAAGAACCAAAAAACTTCTGCTCGTTTGGTTTGTACATGCGGCATCGCCTCG
>CAMFLK010000008.1 GCA_945957135.1 uncultured Rhodospirillales bacterium | reverse complement strand
TCGACGAACTGCTCGCCCAGTGGCGGGCGGGCACGCTGGTGCCGGAGGTGGAGGTCGAGGATGACGGGGTGGCGGTGCCGGCCCGTGTTCGCAAGCCGCGTGCGCGGACGCACCGCGCCCGCGCCGCCTCTCCCCGCCGGCGGCCGGCCGAGCCGGAGGCAAGGCGGCGGATCATCCGGCTCCGGCCGGTGAACTGGTCGGTCATTCCGCGGCGGATCGAGTCCCGCCGCAAGCGGCGGAAGGTCACCGTGCCGCGACGTGGCGAGTGGTCGGGATAGGCTTCCGGCCCCTCGCAGGTCGCGCCTTTTCCTCAACCCCAATCGGCTATCCCGAAAATTTTTTACCCTGGGTCATTCCCGGGGCGAGGGCGCGTGCGCCTATCCCAACCGCCAGCGGCGTGGCGCGGCCAAAACAAAAATGGGGATCTTGGAAGAAAAAGCCACGGCGCAGCCAAACGAGAAAAAGTTTTTTACTTCTTTTTTTCAAAAAAGAAGCGCTTTCTTTCTTTCCAAGAAAGCGCTTCCTTCCTGCGCTTACTTGACCGGCGAAAATCCTGTCGGGGCGAGGATGCGGTTTTCCATGTTCAGCAGCACTTCGGCTTTGGCGACGGCGGCGAGGTAGTTGCCCCAGTCCGGGTCGGCGGCCATGGCCTTGCGGCGCTTTTCGCGGTCGCCCTGGTCTTCGTAGCCCCAGAGGTGGACGACGCGGTTCAGTTCGCCTTCCACGGTGGTGTACCAGCCCAGGCAGTTGCCGAGGTATTTCTTTTGCAGCGGCCAGGCGAGTTCCTCGTAGATCTTGACGAATTCGGCCATGCGGTTGGGCTTGCACGTATAGATGCGCAGATCGACGATCATGGGGTTTCCTCCGGGGGGCGTTTATTTCAGGCGGTGGAAGGTCAGACTTTCTCGACCTGCGCGTATTCCAGTTCCACCGGGGTGGAGCGGCCGAAGATGGAGACGCTGACTTTCACGCGGCCTTTTTCCTCGTCCACTTCTTCCACGGTGCCGTTGAAGCTGGTGAACGGGCCGTCGGCCACGCGGACCTGTTCGCCGACCTCGAACAGGATGGCGGGGCGGGGCCGTTCGACGCCTTCCTGGGCCTGTTTGAGGATGCGGTCGGCCTCGGCCTCGGTGATCGGCGTGGGGCGCAGCTTGGTGCCGAGGAAGCCGGTGACCTTGGGCGTGTCCTTCACCAGGTGCCAGGCGTCGTCGGTCAGTTCCATCTTCACCAGCACGTAGCCGGGGAAGAACTTGCGTTCGGCGTTCACCTTCGCGCCGCGCCGCAGCTCCACCACTTCCTCGGAGGGGACCAGCACCTCGTCGAACTTGTCGGCGAGGCCTTTCTGGGCGGCCTGTTCCTTGATCTGCTGGGCGATCTTCTTCTCGAAGCCCGAATAGACGTGAACGACATACCAACGCTTGGCCATGGTCCGCTCCTCAGAGCCCGACGCCGAACAGCGCGCGCACGCCGATGCCGATGATCTGATCCGCAATGAAGAAAAAGATGGCGGCGATGGCGCCCATGGCGAAGACGAGGCCGGTGTTGATCAGCGTCTCGCGCCGGGTGGGCCAGGTCACTTTCTTGACCTCGCTGCGCACCTCGCGGATGAATTTCGCCGGGTTCAACGCCACGCCACTCATGCTCCTTCGCCGCCTTTCATAGCTCCGCCCGCCGGGGTGATGCCCGGCGGCCGATTCGTCCGCCTTCCCGGAAGGGTTGGCAGGGGTGGAGGGTCTCGAACCCCCAACCTCCGGTTTTGGAGACCGGCGCTCTAGCCAATTGAGCTACACCCCTCCCGTTGCCGGGGCAGGCGATCCCGCGCGCGATTTCGGCCGCGCGATCAGAGCCTGGGGGGCGTAGAAAGAACCGGCGGGCCGGGATGTCAAGTAGCGGGGGTGGAGCGGGTGGAGGGAATCGAACCCTCATAACCAGCTTGGAAGGCTGGGGCTCTACCATTGAGCTACACCCGCACGGGTGGAGGGGCTGGTGGAGGGGGTTGGATTCGAACCAACGTAGGCGTGCGCCAGCGGATTTACAGTCCGCCCCCTTTAGCCACTCGGGCACCCCTCCATCGCGACCGGACGCTGCCGTCCGCAGGAAGCGCGGCACTATTGCGATATGGCCCGGCTTGTCAACGCTGGCGGCCGGGCTATACGGCGTCGTCATGAAACCGCCCCGTGATCCGCGTTCGCACCGCCCGTCCAAGCCCCAGGAGGGGCGGCCGCGGCTGGAGATGCCGCGGCCGCAGCAGGGGGCGCGCGACCAGCGGCCGGCGCCCCGCCCCGCCCAGCATTCCGGGGCGTCGGAGGCGCCGCGGGGCACGGTGTGGCTGTATGGGGTGCATGCGGTGGCCGCGGCGCTGGCCAACCCCGCCCGCCGGCTGCGCCGGCTGATGCTGACGGAGGAGGCGGAGGCGGGGCTTGCCGCGCGGCTGCCGCAGCCCTGGGCGCTGGCGCCGGAGCGGACCGACCGCGCCCGGCTCGACCGGCTGCTCGGGGCCGCCGTGGTGCATCAGGGAGTGGCGCTGCTGGCCGATCCGCTGGCGCCGCCGCCCCTGCAGCAGGCGATGGAGCGGCCGGGGCCGGTGCTGGTGCTGGACCAGGTGGGCGACCCACGCAATGTCGGTGCCATCCTGCGCTCCGCCGCCGCCTTCGGCATCGCCGCGGTGATCGTGCAGGACCGCAACGCGCCGGAGGAGACGGGGGCGCTGGCCAAGGCCGCGTCCGGGGCGCTGGAGACGGTGCCGATGCTCAGGGCGGTGAACATCGCCCGCACGCTGGTGGCGCTGCGGGCGGCGGGATGCTGGGTGGTGGGGCTCGATGCCGGCGGCGCGCCGCTCTCCGGCCCCGCGCTGGCCGGGCGGCGGGTGGCGCTGGTGCTGGGCAGCGAGGGCGAGGGGCTGCGCCGCCTGACGCGCGATACCTGCGACGAGGTGGCCGGCATCGCCATGCCCGGCGGCACCAACCGGCTCGACAGCCTGAACGTCTCCGCCGCCGCCGCCGTGGCGCTCTACGAACTGGCACGGACATGAACTTCGATCCCGCCCCCGCCGCCGCCGCCCTGCTCGCCGCCCGGCGCGAGCGTCGCCCGGCCGGCCCGCTGCCCGATGCCATCGCCCCGCGCACGGAGGCGGAGGGCGAGGCGGTGCAGGCGGCGCTGGCCGGCTTGCTGGAGTCGCTGCCCCCCGCCGGGTTCAAGATCGGCGCGACCGGGGCCACGATGCAGCGCTATCTCGGTCTCACCGAGCCGCTCGGCGGCTTCATGCGCGCGGCCGACCTGCATGGCGACGGCGCGGTGCTGCCCTGGTCCGGCTTCCGCAATGTCGGCGTGGAATGCGAGATCGCCGTGCGGCTCGGCCGCGACCTGCCGCCGGGCGAATACACCGCCGACTCGGTGCGCGGCGGGGTGGCCGAGCTGTTTCCCTCGGTGGAGCTGGTCGAGAATCGCTACGGCCCGCCGCCGATGGGCGACCTCAAGGCGCTGGGCACGCCCACGCTGGTGGCCGACCAGATGTTCCACGCCGCCGCCGTGCTGGGCGCGCCGGCCGTGGGCTGGCAGGCAACCGACCTCGCAGCCATCGAGGGCCGTATCCTCGTGGACGGGGCGGAGCGCCATCGCGGATTGGGCCGCGAACTGCTCGGCCATCCGCTGAACGCGCTGGCCTGGCTCGCCGGCTCCTCGCTGGCCCGCGCCTTCGGCGGCCTGCGCGCCGGCCAGGTGGTGACGCTGGGCAGCGTGACGCCGCCGGTCTGGCTGGAGGGTCCGTGCCGGGTGCGGGTGGAATTCAGCGGGCTCGGCGCCGTGGAATTCGCGCTCGCCTGACACACGGCGTTAACCCGCCCACGTCATCATCCGCCGATCGACCGCGCGCAAATCCGCGGCATCCCGAGCCAGAACGGCCGCAGCGGAAACGACCGCCCATGCTGACCGACTGGACCGCCCTCTCCGAGGATCTTCAGCTCACCCTGTCCCGCGCCGCCCTGCAGCGGGCCGCGGAAACAATTGCCGGCCAGGCGGAGATCCTGGCCGGCGAGATGGAATGCGGCGGCTTGGCCGACCGGGGTGGGCCCGAGGCTTTGCGCCTTCTGGCAGCCGTCGTCCGCGTGACCGGGCAGGACACGATGCCCGCCGCCGGCCACGCCTGAGGCAGCTCGCGGCCCCGCGAACGATCTCCGGGTGGGATCGATCGCCGTGGGGCCGCGCCTTGCCCTCAGCCTTCCTTCGAGGCGTCGCCGCCCTTGGTCATGTCCACGGCGACGAAGCCGGTGTGGCCGTCGCGCATCACGCGCAGCGCCACCGCCTTGCCGTCCTGCGCCGCCTTGCGGATGGCGCTGACCGCCTCGGCCGGATTGGCCACGCCACGGCTGCCGACGCCGACGATCACGTCGCCCTCGCGCAGCCCCGCCGCCTCGGCCGGCGAGCCCGGCTTCACGTTGGCGATGACCGCACCCTTGGCGTCGTCCGGCAGGTTCAGCTGGTCGCGCAGCTCGGGCGACAGGGCCGCGAGGCCCACGCCCAGGCTCTGCCGGCTCTCGCCGCCCGTCTGGCCGGCGGAGGCGGTGCGCTCGTTCGGCATGTCGCCGACCGCGACCTCGATGGTCTTGCGCGCGCCGTCGCGGATGATGTCGAACGAGGCCTTCTCGCCCGGCTTCACCGCGGCCACGGCCAGGGCGAGCGCGCGGGGCGTGCCCACCTTGTCGCCGTTCACCGCCTGGATCACGTCGCCGGCCTGCAACCCGGCCTTGCCGGCCGGCGAGTCGGCCTGCACGCCGGCGACCAGCGCGCCCACGTCCTTGCCGTCATTGCCCAGCTTCAGCGCCGCGGCCATGGCCGGGCTCACCTGCTGCGTCTCCACGCCGATATAGCCGCGGGTGACGTGGCCGTCCTTCTCCAGCTGCGCCACCACGGTGCGCACCATCGCCGCGGGAATGGCGAAGCCGATGCCCACGCTGCCGCCGGTGGGCGAGAGGATGGCGGTGTTGATGCCCACCACGCGGCCGTCCTGCGTGAACAGCGGGCCGCCGGAGTTGCCCTGGTTGATGGGCGCATCGACCTGGATGTAGTTGTCGTACGGGCCCGAGCCGATGTCGCGCCCGCTGGCCGAGACGATGCCGGCGGTGACGGTGCCGCCCAGGCCGAACGGGTTGCCCATCGCCAGCACCCACTCGCCGGGGCGGACATGCGCGGAATCACCCAGTTCCAGCCAGGGAAGTTTCTTGCTGGAGTCCACCTTGATCACCGCGATGTCGGTGCGCGGATCGACGCCGATCACCTTCGCCGGCAGCTCGGTGCCGTCGTCGAGCGTGACGCTGACGGTCTTGGCGTCCTTCACCACGTGGTTGTTGGTCACGATCAGCCCGGTCTCGCTGACGATGAAGCCCGAGCCGCGCGCTTCCATCGGGCGGGCGCGCTGCGGCTGGTCCGGGCGCATCATGCCGAACGGCGTGGGCATGCCCTCATTGGCCGCGGGGCGAACCAGGCCCTTCACGGTGATGGAGACCACGGCCGGCTTCACGCGCTGGGCCAGGTCCGCGAAATCCGGCACCGCGCGCAGGGGAGCAGCGGAAGCCGGGGGCGTGGTGTCCGCGTTGACGGGGGTGGTGGCGCGGGCATCGACCGCGGCGAACCCGGCCAGGGCGGAGCCGCCCAGCAGCACGGCCACAAGCGCGCCACGCAGGGCGCGGCCGGCCTTGTTCTTGGAAATCTCTGTCATGGTCTTCCTGCTTTGCATCGTTGCCGGTGGCCGCACCACGCCGCACACCTTCGATGCCTGCACCTTGGAGGGGGCCGCCGAACATTCCCGTTGCGCACGAATGAAACTGTGGTCATGCACCTCGCGCGGGCCGGACGGGTTGTATTCGCGGGGCTTTGGCGCGATACCCACGGCCGGGCCGGGTTAGCACAGCGGTAGTGCAGCGGTTTTGTAAACCGAAGGTCGGGGGTTCGATCCCCTCACCCGGCACCAGCCGCGCCGAACATGGCGGTTTGTCAAACGTTTGGCGGTAGGACTGGGCTTTTCGATCCTCTGGAGATACACAGAGGTGATACACAGCGATGATCGCCCTGCCCATGCCGAGGCCCGCGAAGCATCCCAAGACGGAGGTCTATTACTGTCGGGTCCGCATACCTGCGGCGGTGCATGGACAGGTTTTCAAGCCGGGCAATCCGAAGCCTCTGACTGAGTGGCGCGAGACTCTCGGAACGAAGGACCCGGCCGAAGCTCGTCGGCTGTTCCCCGCAGCGAAGGCACGCGCAGAGGCCGCTTTTAGGGAGGCCGCCAAGCGGGCCAACGCGGTTGCGGTTACGGACGTGCTGGCCGCAGAGATGACCGCGCGATGGGCGGCATGGATTGCCGGAGGGGCGCCGCTCGATATTGGCGACGCAGCGCCGGGACATGCGAGCGACGCATTTGACCTCATGATGCTGCCGGAAGAAAGAACCCCCGAGCGGCTCGCCTGGATAATGGCGCGCGTTGAGCATCACGCCGCCGAAGCGGTCAAGCTGGCGGACGTTGCGATAGTCCCCGAGACGTTCCCGGTGTTGGTCGCCCCGCCACGTCTGCGCGAACCGTCTCGACGGCTCGGCCCGTCATCTCCGCGCCAGCTCGCCGACTGCGCCACGCCAACGCCGCGCCAGGCCCGAATATCTTTTTGGGACCCCTTTTCGGAGGGGGTAGGCTAAAGGTTGCTGTTGTTGTTCGTCCCCCGGCCTTTCGGACGGACGGAGAAATTTCCCCAAAGCCATCGGGGCACCAACACGCGCACTACTTTACCCGGGGTTTCGCCGGGTCAAAACTTAGTGAATAGGACTCTATAGTCATCTTGGACACAGGTATGTCTAATTGCTCTCCGACGCTGGTTAGGCGTTGCTCGTCCTTCCGGGAGACTCTCGATCCTAAGTAGATTCTGGTGACCACATTTCCCCCACCATAACGTGCATGGCCAGGTGCGGTCAGAAAGAGCCGCCACTCGCGTTCGCTTGCCCAACGCACCGACTTGGTGGAAAGGCAACCGCGCACCCTGTCCGCCTCCAATCTACCGTCGTCCAGAAGCGTCGGAGCCTGCTCAGAATACATGATCCGTGTCAGGGCCACATCCTCAGGAAGCCCCCTTAAAAACCTCCTCGTATTGTATTCCACACACATGCCGGTAAATCGCGCTGCGTAGTGTGCCCACATAGGCTCGTGGTCGTAGACCTCCGACATTGAGGCTATCCCCACTGCCTCCATCTCTTCTTTGATTTTTGAACTCTGCTTACCATTGCTTTGCTTATCGCGCAGGCGCTGTGAAATCCTGTGCGCACCTTCCATTGGATCGTTCATAGAAGAGAAGCCGGAGCAGTGGATATACTGGCCAACCAATGCGTCGACCTCTTGCTCGATCTTGGTCCCAAGAGGGCGGTATCGATAGAGATGAGCGGGTGCCGCATAGATAACCATCTTAGCCATGCAATTACTTTCAGAATTTCCGGCTTCGCCACCATAGAGTTATACTTGATTTCTGGATCAACACGATAGTGCGACAATAGGAGGTATGTTGCCGTCTCCGCAACGCCTTCCCGCGTTGACGAAGGGCTCACCCAAGAGATACACACGCAGCAACACGGGACTCGAAAAACCCGCAGAAATCCGCCGTTTCCTCGGTGACAGGGCGTTCCCCTCACCCGGCACCACTGATCTTGGCGTCGGCGGGGATATAGCCAATGGCCGTTGTCGGGTGGCCCGCCATATTCGAGGATGGCGCCGTGCTCGACAGCGTCAAGGCGCGCTTCGCTCAAGAGCCTTGACGCCGCCTGCGCGCGACGCCTTGCGATTTTCAGGCCGGGGCAAAGAAACGGCCCCTTTCAGCCGAACAAAGAAACGCGAAGGAGCCGGCCCGACGACAGACGGGTAGCCGCTTCAATTCACCACCGACTTCACCGCGCTGAAATCGACATCCAGGCTGCCCATGTCGAGCGTGAGGCCGGTGCCATTCTTCACCACGCCGGTGGCCGTGCCGAGCACGGTGAAGGGCACGCTGGTGGTGGTGCCGGCGCTGCCGGTGCTGGTCACCGTCACCTTGTAGGAACCGTCGGGCAGGGTGGCGCCGCTGCTGCTGGTGCCGTTCCAGCTCCAGCTGTTGCTGCCCTTGCTGGCGTTCACCGTGGCGTCGGCCAGCTTCACGCCGGCATCGGTGGTGATGGCGATGTTGACCGGGCCGGCGGCGCTGGCGGTGAATTTCAAATTGGCCGTGCCCTTCTGAAGCGTCAGGTGATCGGACGTGACTTCCACGGTGTGGCCGACCAGCGAGGAACTCTGGATCATCTGGCCGCTCTGGGTCAGTTGGATCAGCTGCGTCAGGTTGCTGTTGGCGTTGATCTGCTGCTCCACGCTGGCGAACTGCACCAGCTGGCTGGTGAACTGGTTGGTGTCCATCGGGCTGGTGGGGTCCTGATTCTGCAGCTGGGTCATCAGCATTTTCAGGAAGTCCTGGAAATTGCCGCTGAGCGAGGACAGCGCCGTGCTGGAATCGGCGCTGCCGGCGGAGGCCGAGGTGGCCGCCGAGGTTGTCGTTGTGGTGCCGCTGCCGATCGCGCTGCTGGTGGTCATGGTGAAAACCCTCGATTCTATCAGGCGGTTATGTTCACGCCGGTGCGGGATGCCGAACGCGCCTCGGGGGCGGAGTCGTCCGGCAGGTCCAGGCGCGTCGTGCGATAGGGCGCCCCGCCATTCTGGCCGCCACCCCGCTCCGCGCCGGGCTGGTCGCGCGGCGTTCCGTCGCGCGTCTCCCCCCCCGTCGCCTGATGGAAGCTCTGCTGGCCTTGCGTGGAACTGCCGCCGGATTCGGTGGCGGCGGCGGGGGCGAGGTGAAAGCTGATGCTGCGCGCATCGGAAATGCCGGCCTGGTCCAGCGCATGGTGAAGCTGCGTCTGGTCGCGCACCAGCAATTGCAGCGTCTCCGGCCGTTCGGCGGTGAGCGCCACGGTGGTCGGCCCGTCCTTGGGTTTTTCGATACGGACTTCCACCGTGCCGAGTTCGACCGGGTTGAGCCGCACCGTGACATGGCTGGCGCCGTCGCTGGTGCCGGCGAGCACGGTCAGCGTCGGTGCCAGCTGCTCGGCCGGCGCTGCGCGGGGGGAGGCGGTGGCGCTCTCGCCGCTTCGCCCGGCGGCGGTGGCGCGGGGATGATCGGGCAGCGCGACCGGCACGGAAACCGTCGGCGTGGGCGAGGACGGTGGCGTGTCCGGGGTTGCCGCGTCCTCCGCCTTTGCCGGCGCGTCCTGCGCGGATGCCCGGTGGATCGGCGCCGGGCTGGGCGCAATGGAGGAAGGAAGCGCCGTCTTCGCGGCGGCGGTGCCGGCGTCGGTGTCGGCGGGGGGGGCGGAAGGCAGTGCGGCCGGCATCGGGCCGGGCGGCGCGCCTTCCGTGTCCTTCACGCCTTTCGGCGTGGACTCTGGCAAAACCTGTGAAGCCGCCGGAGGGATTTCGGCCTGCGGTATGGCGAGCAGGGGGACGTTGGCGGCTTGGGGGGGAGCGGACGCGGGCAGGAGGGTCTCATCCTCCGTCCTGTCCGCCTTGCCCTTGCCCGGGCGCGGGGCGACCGGCTTGCCGGCGGCCGCTTCCTCCAGATCGGGCAGCGAAGCCGGTGCCGTCGCTTCCGCGCCGTTGGCCGGCGGGGTCAGCGCGCCCGTCAGCCAGTCCGCGAAGCTGATCGGCACGGCCGCCGCGCCGATTGGCGCGGCGGCCGTGCCGGTGGCGTCCGGCGCGGCCTGCGGCTGGGCATTGGCGAGGGGCAGGGCAGGCGGGGTCAGGAACATGCGGGCACTCGTTGGCTCGCCCCGCGCCAAGCAAGCGCCGCGCCAGCCGATTGCCCGGCGAAACCGGCGCGATCGCCCCGGCCACCCGGCAGGTTCTGCCGGGCGCATTCTGCCGGCCGGCCGGCAGCGCGCCGGCCCGGCGGCGCGAACCGGGCGGAAATTCGCCAGCCGCACACTGGCACGTTTCCTGCCTCTACCGGACGGACCGGCCGGACCAACCACCCGGACGCTTGATTGCAGGAGAGCCCGATGTCCCTCTACGGCGCCATGAACGCCGCGGTCAGTGGCCTGACCGCCCAGTCCGCCTCGTTCAGCAATATCAGCGACAACGTCGCCAACAGCCAGACCGTCGGCTTCAAGCGCACGGACACGGCGTTCATCGATTACCTCACCACCAGCACCGCCTCGCAGAACAACCCCGGTTCCGTCATCACCCGGCCGGAATACCGCAACGACGTGCAGGGCACGGTGACGCAGAGCGACGGCACGCTGGCGCTCGCCATCACCGGCCAGGGCTTCTTCCCGGTCAGCCGGGTGGACACCACGCAGGGCGGCACCGCCACCTTCGCCGCGCAGCAATACTACACCCGCGCCGGCGACTTCACGCTCAACAAGGACGGCTACGTCGTCAATAGCGCCGGCGACTATCTCGATGGCTGGTCGGTCGATCCCAGCACCGGCGTCGCGGACCGGCTCAACACCGCGCCGATCAAGGTGACGCAGACCGTGTACCAGCCGGTCGCCACCAGCGCGGTCACGCTGTCGGCCAACCTGCCGGCCACGCCCGCCACGGGCACCGCCACCACCTCCCAGGTAACCATCTACGACAGCCTGGGCAACACCCATGTGGTGAACCTGAACTGGACGCAGAACGCGAACAACGACTGGAACGTCTCCGTCACCTCCGCCGACGACATCAATTCCAGCGCGCGCGGCACGGCGGAGGTGAAGTTCGGCGCCACCGCGAGCGGCAACGCGGTCTCGGACGGCACGCTCGGCAGCATCTCCAACGCCACCGGCAGCGTCACCGCCGGCGCCTTCAGCGCCAATTCGCCGGCGACGCTGACCTTCACGAGCGATTTCGGCAATGGCGCCCAGACCGTCACGCTCAATCTCGGCACCTACGGTTCGTCCAGCGGTGTCACGCAATATTCCGGCACCACCTACCTGCTGCGCGGCATCAGCCAGAACGGCATTCCCGCCGGCGCCTATAGCAGCGTGAGCACCACCAGCTCCGGCGACATCGTGGTGAACTACGACAACGGCCAGTCGCGCACCATCGCCCGTGTGCCCATCATCACCTTCGCCAATCCCAACGCGTTGCAGAAGCAGAACGGCGAGGCCTTCACCACCACCGTGGATTCCGGCCCCGCCTTCGCGCAGGATGCCGGCACCAACGGCGCGGGCCGGCTGACCACTGGGGCCGTGGAAGCCTCGAACGTCGATATCGCCAGCGAGTTCACCAAGCTGATCGTGGCGCAGCGCGCCTATTCGGCGAACGCCAAGATGGTGACCACGGCCGACGATCTGCTGCAGCAGACCGTGGACATGAAGCGATAGCGCCCGGTAGCCGCCCGCCTGTGCCATGAGTCTCGAAAGCGCCCTTTCCATTGCCGCCGGCAGCCTGGCCAACGTCAATCGTGGCCTGGCCGTGGTGTCGCAGAACGTCGCCAACGCCAATACCGCCGGCTATGTGCGCGAGGTGGCGAACCAGGAGAGCGTGACCGCGGCCGGCCAGGGCATGGGCGTGCGCAGCCTGCCGGTGACGCGGGCGATCAACACGGAGTTGCAGTCCGACCTGTTCCTGCAGAACGCCACGGTCGCCGGGCTTCAGGTGCGCCAGGCCGCATTGCAGGCGATCGACACGGTGCAGGGGACGGTGGGCAGCGGCGCCGACCTTTCAAGCCTGGTTGGCAATCTTCAGGACGCGTTCTCCAGCCTCGGCACCAGCCCCGACGACACGGTGAGGCAGACCGGCGTGGTGACCGCGGCGACGCGGCTTGCCCGCCAGCTCAACGCGCTGAGCGAAGCGGTGACCGGCCAGCGGCAGACAGCGCAGAATTCCATCGTGGACGAGGTGGGCACGCTGAACACCGCGCTCACCTCCATCGGCACGATCAGCGACCAGATCATGCAGCTCAAGGCCCAGGGGCTGAGCACGGCGGACCTGGAGAACCAGCGCGACGCGCAGATGGGCACGGTGAGCGGCCTGCTCAGCGTACGCTTCCAGGCCCAGTCCAACGGCGACATGCTGGTGATGACCACCAGCGGGCTGATGCTGCCCACGCGCGGGGGCGACGCGCTGTCCACCAGCGCCGCCAATATCGGCGCCAACGCCACCTATCCCGGCGGCATCCCCGCCATCACCCTCGCGGGCACCGATGTCACCACCCAGCTGTCGGGCGGGCAGATCGGCGCGAACATCGCGCTGCGCGACACGACCCTGCCGACCGACCAGGCCCAGCTCGACGAATTCGCCGAGACGCTCACCACCCGTTTCGACGCGCAGGGGCTGACGCTGTTCACCGACGCGAACGGCAGCGTGCCCGTCGCGTCGGGTCCGCCGGCGCAGGCCGGCTATGTCGGCTATGCCGGCACCATCCAGGTGAACGCCACCGTCGCCGCGACGCCCAGCCTGGTGCGCGACGGCACCCATGCGGTGGCCGGTTCGGCCACCGGCGCCAGCGCGTTCATACCGAACACGGCGGCCGGCCCCTCCGGCTTCCAGACCATGATCAACCGCGTGCTGGACTACAGTTTCGACGACGACGTGCAGGAGGGCGTGGCCCAGGCCGCGCCAGCCACCGCCGGGCTGGGGCCGCTGGGCACGCTCTCCGCCGGCTTCGCCGCACCGGGCGATCTCGCGGGGTTCGCGGTCTCCGTGGTCGGCACGCAGGCGCGCACGAGCGCGGCGGCCAGCGACAGCCTGACCACCGAGCAGGCGGTGGCCACGGGGTTGCAGACCAAGCTTGCCGCCACCAGCGCTGTGAGCATCGACGACGAGATGACGCGCATGGTGCAGCTGCAAAATCTCTACGGCGCCACGGCCAAGATCATCACCAGCGCGCAGACGATGTGGAACCAGACGCTCGACATGGTGCGGGCATGACCTCGGTCTCGGCCGCCACCTCGCTCTATGTCGCGACCGGCACGGACGGGCTGTCGCAGCTCGCCGCGCAGAGTGCGCAGATCCGCGCGCGGCTGAACATTTTGCAGGCGCAAACCTCCACCGGCCTGGTCTCGACCAGCTATGCCGGGCTGGGCACCGGCATTGCCACCTCGCTGGCCCTGGCGCCGGCCATCGCGCACCAGGCGGCGTGGAGCGCCAATATCGACGCGGCCGACGGGGCGATGACCGCGGCGGGCACGGCGCTGGCGCAGATGAGCAGCATCGCCAGCAATTTCTACGCCCAGACCAACAATCTCAACGGGCTCAACCCCTCCACGGTGGACAGCATCGCCGCTTCGGCGCGCGATGCGCTGCGCCAGTTCGCGGGGCTGCTGGATACCAAGGTGGGGTCCACCTACGTGTTCGCCGGGCAGGACGGTTCCAATCCGCCGGTGCCCAACCCCGACGACATCACCAGCTCCGGCTTCATGACGCAGATCGGCGCGGCGGTGGCGAGCCTGGCCGCCAACGGCGCGGCGGCCACGGCGGCGAGCACGCTGGCCACCGCCTCCTCCAACGCGGTGGGCACCTCGCCCTTCTCCACGGCGCTGTCGCAATCCGCCGCGGCGCTGGCGGGGCTGAAGACCAGCATCCAGGTGGGCGAGGGGCAGAGCGTGCAGACCGGCATCCTCGCCAGCGCCAACGATGTGGCGACCTCCGCCGGCACGTCCACCACCGGGGCGTACACGCGCGACATCATGCGGGCATTGGCCACGCTCGGTTCGCTCAGCAGCAGCCAGGTCAACACCGCGGGCTTCGCCGACCTGGTGCAGGACACGCGCGCCAGCCTGGGCAACGCCATCACCGCGCTGAACGTGGATGCCGGCATCATGGGCGACCGGCAGTCCCAGCTCGCTACGACCAAGACCCAGCTCTCCGACATGACCACCGCGCTGAAGTCGCAGCTGTCCGACGCGCAGGATGTGGATGTGGCGGAGACGCTGACCAAGCTGACCGCGGCACAGACCCAGTTGCAGGCCTCGTACCAGATCATATCGAGCATGCAGAGCCTGTCGCTGGTGAAGTTCCTGTGATGCGCGCCGGGTCGGTCCGCGGTGGCGCGCCAAGCAAAGGCTCGTATCGGCGGTCGTTCTTCATGACCGCCGGCATGAGCGTTCAGAAGAAAATGTGGCGGGCAGGCAGCAAACCGCGCCGCGTTTCACGCCGCGTTAATTCATCCGCGTCACCATGCGGATGCCCGCAAAACCGCGGGGGCATGCGTCACCATCTGGGCAAGTAGGAAAAGCAACGATGTCCCTGAACTCGGTCAATACCAATATGACGGCGCAGATTGCGCTGGCCTCGCTGAATGCCACCAACTCCTCGCTGGCGGCGACGGAAAAGAAGATCTCCACCGGCTACCGCGTCTCCGACGCCACCGACGACGGCGCCGCCTATGCGGTGGCCCAGCGGGTGCGCTCCGATGTGGGGTCGCTGACCAGCGCCAACCAGCAGCTCGGCAACGTGAAGGGCCTGCTCTCCACCACGCTGACCGGCCTGAACGACGTGTCGAACCTGATGACCACGGCCCGCGCCATGCTGGTCAAGCTCGCCGACGGCAACATCCAGGGCAGCCAGCGCACCCAGTACGTGCAGCAGTACCAGTCGCTGCTGGCCAACGTGAAGTCGGACTTCCAGGATGCCGGCTACAACGGCAAGACCCTGGTCGGCGACATCACCGGCAGCACCGGCACGTTCGGCAGCGTGGGGGTGATCCGCAACGAGGTGGGGGCGACCTATTCCATCGCCACCTTCGGCGCCTCGGCCTTCTTCGCGTCGCTGAACTTCACCTCCACCCAGCTGGGCGGCGCCGGCACGGTGCAGGGGCTGATCACGGCGAGCGGCATCTTCCTGAAGAAGCTCGACACGCTGGGCACCAAGCTCAACAAATACGGTGCGGCCTCCAACTACGTGGATGCGCAGATCAGCTACAACAGCGACAAGATCGATAGCCTCAACTCCGGTCTCGGTTCGCTGATCGACGCCGACCTGGCCAAGGAGTCCGCCACGCTGCAGGCGCTGCAGATCCGCCAGCAGCTGGGCACCCAGGCGCTGTCGATCGCCAACCAGGCGCCGCAGACGCTGCTCAGCCTGTTCAAGTAACGGCTAACCCTGACCAGCCGGCGGCGGCTTCGGCCGCCGCCGGTACTCCAGGCTGACACAGGATCGAGGCCATGAAGGGCGCCGCATGTCCACTCTCGTTCTAGAACTGCGCCAGGGCGAGGTGATGATCGTCAACGGCGCGCCCATCCGCTTCCGCAACAAGGCACGCATCGAGCTGACCGCGCATGCCCGCTTCCTGTTCGGCAAGCAGATCATGACGCCGGAGCAGGCGGACAGCCCCTCGCGGCGCATCTATTTCGCCTTCCAGTCCGCCTATATCGGCACGCCCGAGGAGCGCAAGGCCGGGCTGATCCTGGCGCACGACCTGGTGGACAGCTTCAAGGAAGCGACCACCTCGAACCTCGCCCGCGAAATCCTCGATCGCGCGCTGGCCGCGGCCGAGGCGGATGATTGCTACCAGGCGCTGAAGCTGACCCGGCGGATCATCCGCCACGAGGATTCGGTGCTCGGCCGCAGGCCGGAGCGCGAGGAGGACGGCGCTTCCGGCGCGCCCCCGCCGCAAGCGGCGCGATCGTCGGCGGGTGCCTTCGCGCCATGAAAGGAGTTGCAGGATGCAGCGAATGAACCAGGCGGCGCGTGCCTATGCCGCCACGGCGGAGTACGGCAGCGTGCGCCAGCAGGAGGCGGATGTGTTCCGGCGCGCCAACGCCGCCCTGCGCCAGTGCGACGACGCGCCCTCCGTGCGCAAGGTGCGCGCGCTCGCCGACAACGACCGGCTGTGGCGCATGGTGATCGACCTGATGCGCGACCCCGCCAACGCGTTGCCTGCGCCGCTGCGCGCCTCCATCGTCTCGCTCGGCATGACCGTGCAGCGGGAGATGGCCCATGACCGGCCGGACCTGCAGTTCCTCATCATGGTGAACGACAACATGGCCGCGGGCCTGTCCGCGCAGGGCTAGGCCCACCATGAGCGGTTCCGCCAGCATCGCGCTCAGCCTTCTCGGCGGCAGCGCCGGCACCACCGGCATTTCGCTGAGCTTCCTGACATCTTCGGCCACCGATCCGGTGGCGGCGATGCGCCGGGCGCTGCGCGACGAGACCAAGGACGTGGCGCTGGAGGCGCAGCAACCCGACGTCAAGCGGGACATCGACAATTTCACCAGTGCCGTGAACGGCGCGACGTCGGCGCAGGACCTGCTCAAGAACCCCACCGTGCTGAAGGTGCTGCTGACCGCGAACGGGCTGGGCGACCAGGCGGGCTATACGGCGCTGGCCCAGAAGGCCCTCCTGTCCGATCCCTCCGATGCATCCTCGCTGGTCAACAAGCTCAGCAATACCAGCTGGAAATCGGCGGCGCAGACCTATCAGTTCGCCACCAAGGGCCTGTCGGTCATCCAGAATTCCTCGGTGATGTCCACGATCACCAATGCCTATGCCGAGGTGAAGTGGCGCCAGTCGCTCGATGCCGCCACGCCCGGCCTGTCCAACGCGCTGACCTTCCGCTCCGAGGCATCCGGCATCACCTCGGTGGACCAGATCCTCGGCGACAGCGTGCTGCGCGACGTGGTGACCACGGCACTCGGCATTCCCAAGCAGATCGCCTACCAGCCGCTGGAGGCGCAGGAGAAGGCGATCTCCAACCGGCTCGACATCACCAAGTTCCAGGATGCTTCCTTCGTCGATCGCTTCACCCAACGTTATCTGGTGGCGAAGCAGCAATCCACGACCACCACCAGCACCACAAGCAGCCTCGACTCGCTGGCGACGCAGGCGCGTTCGCTCATCGTCTGAATTGATCGTCCGGCTCAAAAGGAGCCCCGCATGTCCGATTCCCTGGCCCATCGCGTGGAGGCACTGATCGCCGCCGGCCGCATCCAGGCGGCACGGCCGCTGCTCGCGGCCTGGAAGGCGAAAGAGGGAGCGCGCACCGAGGCGCTGGAGGCCCGGCTGCTGCTGCGCGAGGGGCGGGCGGAGGCGGCGCTTGGGCTGCTCGACATCGCCATCGCCGAGGCGCCGGACGACCCCGCGCTGCGCATCGACCGCGCCGATGCCAGGCTGCGCTGCGAGGATGCCGTGGGTGCGGCCGGCGACGCGGCGGAGGCGGTGCTGCTCGATCCCGCGGATGCGCGCGCCAAGGCCACGCTCGGCGCGGTGTTGATCGAGCTGGGCCGCCCCGCCGATGCCATTGCGTGCCTGCGCGCCGCGCTGTCCGCCCGGCCCGACCACGCCGCCTACCGCGAGGGGCTGGCGGTGGCGCTGGAGCGCGATGGGCAGGCGGACGCGGCGGCCGAACTGCTCGATGCCGGAATCGCCGCCCAGCCCGGCCAACTCGCCCTGCGCACCGCCGCGATCATGCTGCGCATGCGCCAGCGCCGCTTCGCCGACGCCGCTTCGCTGGCGCAGGCCGCCTGCCGCGACGGGGTGGCGGATGCACGGGTGTTCGGCCTGCTCGGCCATGCGCGCTCCAGCCTGGGGCAGCACGACGCGGCGCGCGACGCCTATGCGGGGGCGTTCAGCCTGGCGCCGGAAGACCCCTATGTGCGCCATCTGGTCGCCGCCGCCGGCGACCTTCCCGCCACGGCGCGGGCGCCGGCCGAGTACGTGTCGGCCGTGTTCGACGGCTATGCCGGCGGGTTCGAGGCGCATCTGATCGGCCTTGGCTATCGCGTGCCGGGACTGGTCCGGCGGCTGGTGCAAGGCTGCATCGTCGAACGGGGTGTGCCGGGGCGGGTGCTCGATCTCGGCTGCGGTACCGGCCTGCTCGGCGTGGCGCTCGGCGATCTCGGGGTGGGGGCGCTGCACGGGGTCGATCTCTCCCCGCGCATGCTGGCGCAGGCGCGGCGCAAGGGGCTCTACGCCAGCCTGGAATGCGCGGACGTGACGGAGGTGCTGGCGCGGGGCGGGCCACCTTGGCCGATGATCCTGGCTGGCGACGTGTTGTGCTATTTCGGCGGGCTGGAGGACCTCTTTGTCCAGGTGTCCGGCGCGCTGGCGCCCGGGGGGCGCTTCATCTTCAGCGTGGAATCGCTGGCGCGGGACGATGCCGCCCCGTGGCGGCTCGGCAAGCAGGGCCGTTACGCCCATGCCACGTCGTATATCCATGCCGTCCTCGCCGCCGCCGGGCTGGGCGTTGCCGCCTGCCTCGCCGGTCCGCTTCGCGACGAGGATGGCGTGGCGGTGGAGGGGCTGGTGATCGAAGCGGCGCGCCCCGATGCTTGAGGTGCTGGACCCGCCCGGCCTGCGCCTGGGCCGCGCGCTCGCCTGGGAACGCGCCGGAGAGACGGACGCGGCGCGGGCGGAGATGGCGGCGCTGATGACCCAGTGCCCCGATTGGGACGAGCCGGCGCTGCGGCTGGCGGAAAGCCTGCGGCATGGCGGCGAGGGCACGGCAGCCGAAGCCCTGTATGCCCAGGCGCTGGAGCGCAATCCCCGCCGGGTGGAAGCGCTGCTGAGCCTCGCCGCGCTGATGATGGGGCGCGGGGCGGCGGAGCCGGCGCAGATGCTGCTGCTGCGCGCCTGCGCGCTCGCCCCCGTTTCGGCCGAGGCGTGGGATGCGTTGGGCGTGTCGCTGATGTTGACCCGGGACGAGGCCGCGGCCGAGGCGGCCTTCGCGGAGGCGCAGAAATTCGCGGCCAACGACACGGGAATTGCGCTGCGGCGGGTGGAGGCAGCCCGGGCGGCCGGCGCGCTGGACGGCGCGCTGGCCCGGCTGGAGGCGGACTTGGCCGGGGACCCGGCGAATGCGGCGTTGCTGCTCGGTCTCGGCGTGGCGCTGGGCCATGCCGGGCGGATGGAGGAAGGGATCGGCTGCCTGGAGGCCGCCGCCGCGCTGGCGCCGGAGGATGCCCTGGCCGCCACCGTGCTGGCCAATGGGCTGGTCCAGTCGGGGCGGCTGCGCCCGGCGCTGGCGGCGCTGGACCGCGCCATCGATCTGGCGCCCGAGGATGCCGGGCTCCGCAACAACCGCGCGGCGACGCTGGTGCGCCTGCACCGCTTCGCCGAGGCGCGGACGGCACTGGAGGCGCTGATCGCGGAGCATGGCGAGCAGCCCGGCTTCCTGTGCAATCTCAGCAACGCGGTGAACAGCCTGGGGCTGCAGGCGGAGGGTGTGGCCCATGCAAGCCGTGCGGTGGAACTGCATCCCGGCCTGCATCTCGCCCGCCGCACCCTGTGCAATGCGCTCGCCTATCACCCGGCGGTGACGGGTGCCGCGATGCTGGAGGCCGGCCGTGCCGCTTCCGCCGCCCTGCCGCGCGCCGAGCCGGTGCGCTGGGCCAATACGCCCGATCCGGAACGGCGGCTGCGTGTGGGACTGCTGTCCGCCACGCTGAAGACCCATCCGGTGGGGTGGCTGACTTTGCCCGGCATCGAGAATCTCGACCCGGACGGTTTCGCGGTGATCTGCCTGGGCCAGTCGCCGTCCGACGACGTGATGCAGCGGCGCTTCCAGCGCGCGGCAGCGGAATGGCATGTGGTGGAGCGGGAGGAGCGTGCTGGATTGGCTGCCCGGCTGCGCGCCCTGGATCTCGACATTCTGATCGATCTCGGCGGCTACGGCGATCTCGGCCTGATGGCGGTGTGCGCGGAACGGGTGGCGCCGGTGCAGGTGAAATGGGTGGGCATGCAGAACCACAGCACCGGCCTTGCGGAAATGGATTGGTTCATCACCGATCGCTGGGAGACGCCGCCGGGCTTCGAGCGGTTCTACAGCGAGAAGCTGATGCGCCTGCCGGACGGTTATGTCTGCTACGCCCCGCCCGCCTACGCGCCGGAGGTGGCGCCGCTGCCGGCCCTGGCGCGCGGGGCGGTGACGTTCGGGTGCTTCAACAATCTGGTGAAGATCACGCCCGACGTGCTGGCGGCATGGAGCCGCATCCTCGCCCGCGTGCCGGACAGCCGGCTGGTGCTGAAGGCCCATCAGTTCGCCGACGCCGAGGTCTGCGCGCGCATCCGCGGCAGCTTCGCCGAGGCCGGCATCGCCGGGGCGCGCATCGATCTGCGGGGCGGCTCGCCGCATCGGACGCTGTTGGCCGAATACAACGATATCGACATCGTGCTCGACCCGTTCCCCTATGGCGGCGGCCTCACCACCTGCGAGGCGCTGTGGATGGGCGTGCCGACCGTGACGGTGCCGGGCGAGACCTTCGCCTCCCGCCACTCCACCAGCCATATGAGCAATGCCGGTCTGGCCGACTGGGTGGCCGCTGATCTCGACGGCTACGTCAACATGGCGGTGCGCCGCGCCGCGGATATTCCCGCCCTGGCGGTGCTGCGGGCCGGGCTGCGTGCCCAGGTCAGGGCCAGCCCGCTGTGCGACGGGCCGCGCTTCGGCCGCCATCTCGGCGCGGCGCTGCGTGGCGCATGGCGAAACTGGTGCGCGGAGCAGGTGGCATGAACGCGGTCTTTTCTTCGGCGCGCTACTGGGAGGGCCGTTACCGCGCCGGCGGCAATTCGGGCAGCGGCTCCTATGGCCGGCTCGCGGAATTCAAGGCGGCGTTCATCAACGGCTTCGTGGCGGCCAACGATATCGGCCGGGCGATCGACCATGGCTGCGGCGACGGCGCGCTGCTCGCCCGGCTCGACATCGCCGAGTATGTCGGCATCGACGTCTCCCCCACCATTCTCGCCGCCTGCGCCCAGCGCTTCGCCGATCGGCCGGGCTGGCGCTTCCTGTCGCCGGCGGCGCTCGAGGACATGGCGCCGGCCGAACTTGCCATGTCGATCGACGTGATCTTCCATCTGGTGGAGGACGCGGCCTACGCCGCCTATATCGCCACGCTGGCGGCCAGCGCCACGCGCTACCTGCTGGTCTATTCCAGCAATGTCGATCTCGACTGGCCGGCCGCCCATGTGCGCCATCGCCGGTTCAGCGCCGATCTCGGCCCGCGCTGGCGGCTGGCGGCGCATCTGCCCAACCCCTACGCCTACGACCCCGCCGATCCCGACAACACCTCCTTCGCCGATTTCCACGTCTTCGTGCGCGATGGCGCCGGCTGCGTGGTGCCGGTCATGCCGCTTCCGCCAGCACCACGCGGCGCCGGCGGGCGGGGGTGATGGGCAGGGCGGCATAGACGTCCTTCACCGCCTCGCACAGCGTGACGCCGGCGAGGCCGGGGGCGAGTTTGCGGCCCGCCCTTTCCCATAGGCGGGCGCTGCGCAACACCAGCCGCCAGGACAGGGGCGGCAGGTATAGCGCGGTGTCACGCCGCTCCACCCGGAACAGCGCGGCGGCCAGCAGCCGGCCCACCTGGCCGGGAGAATAGGGCTGGCCCTGGCCGAACGGCGTCTGTTCCCAATGCGCCCAAAGCCCGCTGCGGTTGGGGGTGACCACCAGCAGCCGCCCGTCGTCCTTCAGCACCCGCCAGACCTCGCGCAGCATGCGCCGCGCGTGCTCGGCCGCTTCCAGCCCGTGGACCAGCACGATGCGATCGAAGCACAGGTCGGGGAAGGGCAGGGCATCCTCCTCCGCCGTGCAGGCCTGACCCGGGCGGTCCGGCGGCCAAGCGGCGGCGCCGATCTGCGCGGGCATCAGGGCCACGCAGCGCGCGCTCTCCTCCCGCCACAGGCGCAGATAGGGGGTGGCGTAGCCGAGGCCGAGCACGGATTGGCCGGTGAGCGAGGGCCACAGCGCGATCATTCGCTCACGCAACAGCCGGGCCGCCACGATGCCCTGGCGGGTGGTGTAGAAATCGGCCGCGGCGTGGGAATCCGTCGCCATGACGCGGATATAGCATGTCCGGCCGGTTTGCGACCGGGCGCGGCGATGCTAGGGTTTCCGCCATGATCATCGCGACCCCGGTTCCCATCCTGTCCGACAACTACGCGTGGCTGCTGCGCGACGAGGAGAGCGGCTGCATCGCCATCGTCGATCCCGCGGACCCCGCGCCGGTGGCCGCGGCCATCGACGCCGCCGGCGGCAAGCTGGACATGATCCTGCTCACCCACCATCACGGCGACCATGTGGCCGGCACGGACGCTATCCGCGCCCGCTACGGCGCCCCGGTGGTGGGGGCGGCCGCCGACGCACATCGCCTGCCGAAGCTCGATCGCGCGGTGAAGGAAGGCTCGGAGGTCGATCTCGGCGCTTCCACCGCGCGGGTGTTCGAAACGCCGGGGCATACGGTCGGCCATATCAGCTTCTATTTTCCGGATGGCGGCGTGCTGCTGTGCGGCGACACGCTGTTCAGCCTGGGCTGCGGGCTGCTGCTGGAAGGCACGCCGCAGCAGATGTATTCCAGCCTGAACCGCTTCGCCGCGCTGCCCGGCGACACGCTGGTGTGCTGTGGCCATGAATACACCGAGTCCAACGCCCGCTTCGCCCTGTTCGCCGACCCGGAAAATCTCGACCTGCACGCCTATGCCGAGAAGGTGGCGGCGCTGCGCGCGGCGGGCCAGCCCACCGTGCCGAGCCGGCTGGCGGACGAGCTGGAATGCAACCCGTTCCTGCGGGCGCCGGATGTGGCGACGCTGGCGGACCTGCGAGCCAGGAAAGACAATTTCAAGTAAGGAAGAATGTTCTTTTTTTGAAAAAGAACCAAAAAACGTTTATTCGTTGAAGGTAAGCCTCGCCATCACCTAGAGAAGAATAACGAATGAAGTCTTTTTGCTTCTTTTTCTTTAGAAAAAGAAGATGTTTCTTACTTTCTTTGGGAAACTCCAGGTGAAGCTCTTCCACGTCAAAACCAGCCCCTTCGTCCGCAAGGTCATCGCCTGCGCCATCGCGCGCGACATCCTGCCGCGCCTCACCCTGGTGCCCGCCCAGCTCTACCCGGCCGACGCGGCGTTGCTGGATGCCAATCCGCTGTCCAAGGTGCCGTGCCTCGTGACCGATGACGGGCTGGCGCTGTTCGACAGCCCGGTGATCTGCGAGTTCCTCGATAGCGTGGGTGAGGCGCAGCCGATGTTCCCCGCCTCCGGGGGTGCGCGCTGGCGGGCGCTGAAGCAGCAGGCACTGGCCGATGGCATCATGGACGCGGCGGTGGCGCGGCGGCAGGAGCAGGGCCGCCCGCGCGAGGAGGCGCGTGACGCGGTGATGTCTCGCCATGCCGCCGCGGTGGACCGGGCGCTCGCGCAGTTGGAGGCCGATCTGCCGCACAAGGCGGTGGATATCGGCACGATCAGCGTGGCCTGTGCCCTCGGTTATCTGGACTTCCGCTATGCCGGCGAGCCCTGGCGACCGGCCCATCCGCAGCTGGCGGCGTGGCACGAGGGTTTCGCCGCCAACCCGGCGATGGTGAACTCGCGTCCGGACGCCTGACCTTCTTCCCTTTGCTCAGGCGATTGTGGGATAAAGCTGATCCGGGATGCGAACGCATCCCCGCGTCAGGAGTCCCGCATGGCGGTTGCCGCTTCCTCTCGTAATCTGGCCTCGCCGGAACTGCGCGGCCTGATCCGCCGCCGGCTGTCGGAGCTGGGAGCGCTCGCGCTGGCCGTGCTGGGCGCCGGCCTGTTGGTGGCCGTGGTGTCGCACGACCCGAACGACCCCGCGCTGAACATCGCCACCGCCCGGCCGGTGCACAACCTCGCCGGGCCGCCGGGGGCGGTGGTGGCGGATGTGCTGGTGCAGTTCTTCGGCGTCGCCGGCGTGCTGCCGGGCCTCGCGCTGCTCGCCTGGGCCTGGCGCCTGGCCAGCACGCCGGGCCAGGCGCTGCATTTCCTGGTGATCCGCGTGGCTGCGCTGTGCTTCGCGCTGCCCGTGATGGGCGCCGTGCTGTCCGCCGTGCCGCTGCCGCCCGCGCTGGCCGCGTTCTGGGAGCAGGGTTCCGGGCCGGGTGGGGCCGTGGGCATGGTGGTGGCGGGCAACGCGCTGCAGGCGGGGCGGGACATGCTCGGCCCGTTCGGCGGCATGCTGGTCTGGTCGCTCGGCGCGCTGCTGGCCGTTGCCCTGACCCTGCTCACCCTGGGGCTGACGGCGGGCGAATGGCGCGCGGCCGGGCGGGCGGCGCGCGGTTCCGTCACCGGCGGGCGTCGCGCCGCGGGGTTTGCCGGCCGCGCCGCGAGCCGTATCGCCGCCGGCGGCGCTTGGGTGATCCGTCGGGTGAACGGTTCCGCGCCGCGGGAGCAGGACGCGCCGCCGCCGCCCCGCCGCGAACGGATGATCGACCCCCTGCCGCAACCGCCGGATGAGGACGACCCACCGCCCGTTGCCCTGACGCCCGCTCCGCCCCGCGGCAAGGCGCCCCCCCCGCCGCCGCCCAAGCGGCCGGCGCCGCCGATGCCGGCGCGGCAGGAGAGCCTGCCGTTGGAGGGCAGCTGGCGCTTTCCGCCCCTCTCCCTGCTCGTCCGCGCGCCCAACCGCGCCGCCAGCGGCATGCCAAGCGAGGAGGCGCTGGAGGCCAATGCGCGGCTGCTGGAGACCGTGCTGGCCGACTACGGCGTGCAGGGCCGCATCGTGGACCACCATCCCGGTCCGGTGGTGACGTTGTACGAGCTGGAGCCGGCGCCGGGCATCCGCAGCGCCCGCGTGATCGGGCTGGCCGACGACGTGGCGCGCAGCCTGTCGGTCTCCGCCGTGCGCATCGCCACCGTCACCGGCCGGAACGCCATCGGCATCGAGGTGCCGAACAGCCGGCGCGAGACCGTGTATCTCAGCGAGCTCATCGGCGGGGACGACTGGGACAAGCACCCGGGGCGGCTGACGCTCGCGCTGGGCAAGACCATCGGCGGCGCGCCGATCATCGCCGACCTCGCGCGCATGCCGCATCTGCTGGTCGCCGGCACCACCGGCTCCGGCAAGTCGGTGGGGATCAACGCCATGATCCTCTCGCTGCTGTACCGCTTGTCGCCCGACCAGTGCCGGCTGATCCTGATCGATCCCAAGATGCTCGAACTGTCGGTCTATGAGGGCATCCCGCATCTGATGGCCCCGGTGGTGACCGAGCCGGCCAAGGCGGTGACCGCGCTGAAATGGACGGTGCGCGAGATGGAGCGCCGCTACCGCGCCATGAGCGGCCTGTCGGTGCGCAATATCGGCGGCTACAACGAGCGCGTGGCCGAGGCGCGGGCCAAGGGCGAGGTGGTCACCCGCCGCGTGCAGACCGGCTTCGACAGCGAGACCGGCAAGCCGGTTTTCGAGGACCAACCGCTGGCGCTGGAGCCGCTGCCCTTCATCGTGGTGGTGATCGACGAGATGGCCGACCTGATGATGGTCGCCGGCAAGGAGATCGAGGCCGCGGTGCAGCGCCTGGCGCAGATGGCGCGCGCCGCGGGCATCCATGTGGTGATGGCCACCCAGCGCCCCTCGGTGGACGTGATCACCGGCACCATCAAGGCCAACTTCCCCACCCGCATCAGCTTCCAGGTGATCAGCAAGTTCGACAGCCGCACCATCCTGGGCGAGCAGGGCGCCGAACAGCTGCTGGGCCAGGGCGACATGCTCTACATGATGGGCGGCGGGCGCATTCAGCGCGTCCACGGCCCCTTCGTGAGCGACCGCGAGGTGGAGGAGGTGGTGGCCTTCCTGCGCGAACAGGGCGAGCCCGCCTATGTCGAGGAAGTGACCGAGGCGCCGGACGGCGACGAGGGCCCGGCCTTGCAGGGCATGGGCGGCGGCAATGGCGACGGCGAGCGCGGGCTATTCGACCAGGCGGTGGACGTGGTTTCGCGCGAGGGCAAGGCCAGCACCAGCTTCATCCAGCGCCATCTGCAGATCGGCTACAACCGCGCGGCGCGGCTGATCGAGCAGATGGAGAAGGAGGGCATCGTCGGCCCGGCCAACCATGTCGGCAAGCGCGAGGTGCTGGTGCGCCGAACGGACGATTAGGGCGTGATGACGTTTGGCGGGATCGCTAAAACGTCTGAATCATGCGACGTCGTCCCGCCCTAGGGTCGCGCCGGTGGAATACTGGTCCAGGATCGCGCCGAGGTCGCGCGCGCGGGGCGGTGGCTCGTGCAGCAGCGCGCGGGCGGCCACGTCGTCCAGGTGCCGGCGCATCAGCGTGGCGGCGCGAGCGGGGTCGCGGGCGCGCAGCGCGGCGACGATGTCGCGATGCTCGCGCACCCCGCATTCGGGCGAGTGCGGCCGGCCGTACTGGGCCAGGATGAGCGAGCTGCGCGAGACCAGATCGGCCACATAGCCCAGCAGCACGTGGTTGCCGGCGAGTTCGGCCAGCAGCACGTGGAATTCCCCTGCTAGGCGGATGGAACGCGCGGTGTCGCCGGCGGCCTCCAACTCCTCGGCGGCGATATGGGAGTCGAGCCGGGCGCAATCGGCCTCGCTGGCTTGGCGGGCGAGACGGGTTGCGGCCTCCACTTCCAGGCAGCGGCGCATGTCGAAAATGTCCTGTGCCTCGGCGAGGCTGAGCCGCGCGACCTCGGCGCCGCGATGGGCGCGCAGCTGCGCCAGCCCCTCCGCCTGCAACTGAGCGAGGGCGGCGCGCACGACGGTGCGGCTGACGCCGAAACTGCGGGCGATGGCATCCTCCGGCAGCCGGTCGCCGGGCATCAGCGCCTGTTCGACGATGGCGCGGCGCAGGGCGGCATGCACCGCCTGGGCACGGGTGGGCTTGGCGGGGGGGGCGGCCGTGTCGGGCATGCGGTAACCCGTACAAGATGGAGAAAGGATTGTATACAATCTTGCCGGCGGGACACAATATGCCCAATCTGGAGGCATGAATTAATTGGCGTTCGTCGTTGCAAAAAAACTTGGCAGGGTCGGATCGCCTCGATATTGTATACAATCATTGTCGCCAATTCCCCTGGAGCCGCCATGTCCCGCCGCCGACTCCTCCCCGCCCTGCTGATCGCCGGCCTGCTCGCCCCCTTTGCCGCCCCGCCCGCCCGAGCCGACAGTCCGACGATGCATTGGGCCGCGGCGCGCGACATCGGCTCGCTCGATCCCGACTCCTTCGGCGACACCTTCACCCTCGCCTTCCTCAACCACGTCTATGAGGCGCTGGTGCGCTACAACGACCAGCTGAAGGTGGAACCGGCGCTCGCCACCTCGTGGGAGATCGTCAGCCCCACCGTGTGGCGCTTCCACCTGCGCGAGGGTGTGAAATTCCAGGACGGCGCCAGCTTCGGCGCGGAGGACGTGGTCGCCTCCCTCAAGCGCGCCACCGACGACTCCTCGCCGCTGAAGGGCAACCTCTCCGCCTTCAAGGACGCCCGCGTGGTGGACGAGCACACGGTGGATGTCGAACTCGTCGGCCCCTATCCGCTGTTGCTGAACGACCTGACCAACATCTTCATGTTCAACAAGAAATGGCTGGTCGCCAACAAGACGGAAATGCCCACCGATGTCGGCAAGGGCATCGAGGGCTACGCCACCGGCCACGCCAACGGCACCGGCCCGTTCAAGGTGGAAAGCCGCCAGCCGGATACGCGTACCGTGCTGGTGGTGAACCCGGGTTGGTGGGACAAGCCGAAGCACAATATCGGCCGCATCGAGTTCACCCCCGTCACCTCCGACGCCACCCGCCTCGCTGCCCTGATCTCCGGCCAGGCGGACTTCACCAATGCCGTGCCGCTGCAGACGGTCGCCAAACTTGAAGGTGTTGCCGGCGTGAAGCTGCTGGCGGCGACCGAACTGCGCAACGTGTTCTTTACCATGAACATGGGCGACAAGCTCGTGGCGCCCGGTGCGCCCGCCACCAATCCGCTGCGCGACATCCGCGTGCGCCAGGCGCTGTACCAGGCGATCGACGCCGAGGGCATCAAGCGCAGCCTGATGCGCGGCTACTCCCGCCCCACCGGGGCGCTGGTTGCCCCCGCTATCCCCGGTTACACGGCGGAGATGGCGCCGCGCCTGCCGCTCGACATCGCCGGGGCGAAGAAGCTGTTGGCCGAGGCCGGCTTTCCCGACGGCTTCACCCTCTCCCTGGTCTGTGCCAGCGACGGGCTGGTGAACGAGGAACAGATCTGCGAGGCCGTGTCCGCCATGTGGGCGAAGATCGGCGTGAAGGCGGTGCTCACCGTCGGGCCGCGCGCTGTGATCACCCAGAAGCGCGTGACCGGCGCCTTCGACATCACGACGCTGGGTTGGGCCAACGAGCCGGCGATCGACGCCTACTCGCTGCTTCTGCAAGTGCTGCACAGCAAGACCCGCGCCGCCGGCGTGTTCAACTGGGGCAGTTGGGGCAATGCCGACATCGACGCGCTGACCGACAAATCCGCCGTCGAGCTCGACACGCCCAAGCGCCTAGCGATGGAGGCGGAGGCGCTGATGATCGCCAAGAAGCAGATCATTTTCCTGCCGCTGCATGACCAGCCGATGATCTGGGCGATCCGCGACACCGTGGCCAGCGTGGTCCAGCTGTCCGACAACAAGGTGCGCCTGTGGCTGGCGCGGATGAAATAAGGGAGGCATGGAGAAAACCATGAGCCACGACCTGCTGATTCGCGATGTCCGCCCGATGGGCGGCGCGCCCGTCGACATCCTGGTGAAGGACGGGCGTATCGCGGCGATCGGGAAATCCGATGCTGCGGGCACGGAGATTCTCGAAGGCGGCGGCCGCCTCGCCATTCCCGGTCTGGTGGAGGCGCACGCCCATCTCGACAAGACGCTGTGGGGCATGGATTGGTACCGCAACGAGGTTGGCCCCTCGCTGCGCGACAAGATCGACAACGAACGGCGCTCCAAGCGCACGCTGGGCATCGACCCCGCCCGGCAATCCGCGCGCCAGGTGGTGCTGTCGGTCGGCCACGGCACCACGCATATCCGCACCCATGTCGATGTGGACACGGAAATGGGGGTGGAGGCGATCGAGGGTGTGATGGCTACCCGCGCCGCCCTGGCCGACCTGATCGATATGCAACTCGTCGCCTTCCCGCAATCCGGCCTGCTGGTGCATCCCGGTACCCATGAACTGCTCGATCGCGCCATGGCGATGGGGGCCGACGTGGTCGGCGGCCTCGACCCCTGCGGCATCGATCGCGACCCCAAGGGCCATCTCGACGTGGTGTTCGGCCTTGCCCAAAAACACGGGCGCGGCGTGGACATCCATTTGCACGAGCCCGGCGAGATGGGCGCGTTCTCGATGGAACTCATCATCGAACGCACCCGCGCCCTGGGCATGCAAGGCCAGGTGGTGATCAGCCACGCCTTCTGCCTCGGCATGCCCGACCCCGCCGCCGTCGATCGCCTGATCGCCGACCTCGCCGACGCTCGCATCGCGATCATGACCACCGGCCCCGCCTCACGTCCCGCGCCGCCCGTGCTGAAGCTGCACAAGGCCGGCGTGGTCGTCGGTTCCGGCTCCGACGGCATCCGCGACACCTGGGGCCCCTATGGGAATGCCGACATGCTCGAACGCGCCATGTTCGTCGGCCTGCGCAACAATCTGCGCCGCGACGACGAGGTGGAGCAGGCTTTGGCCGTCTGCACCACCGGCGGCGCGGCCATGATGGGCATCACTGATTACGGCCTGCGCATCGGCGCGCCCGCGGACATGGTGCTGCTGCCTGGCACCTGCCTCACCGAAGCCGTGGTCTCCCGCCCCCGTGACCGCATCGTCGTGAAACGCGGCACGGTGGTGGCGCGGGATGGCGAAGCGTTTCACCAGGTGAATTGATGAGCGAAAAGGAAGGCCATGGGCGCTGCCCCTGGACCCTGATGCCGCGACAAGGGTCGCGACGCGGGCTTCAAGCCGCAGACCCCATTTTCTTCCTTGGCGAAGCCCCAAAACCCTCGCGCCACGTGGGCAAGATTGGCCTTCGGCCAAGAAAGGTAGGCGGGGTCTGGGGGCCGTTGCCCCCAGCGGGGTCCAGGGGCGGCGCCCCTGGCCTTCCTTCCTTGTTCGGCCCACCCCAATGACCTCGCGCATTCTCCTCACCGCCCGCTTCGTGGTCGGCCACGAGAACGGCCGGCATGTGCTGGTGCCCGATGGGCAGGTGGTGATCGAGGGCGAACGGGTCGTGTTCGTGGGCCGCGATTTTCCGGGGGAGGTGGCGGAGCGTCATGCGTTCGGCATGGCGTTGATCGGGCCGGGCTTTGTCGACCTCGATGCCTTGTCGGATCTCGATACGACCATTCTTGGTTTCGACAATCAGCCGCCCTGGGAGAAGGGGCGGGTCTGGCCGGAGAGCTACATGCGGCGCGGGCCGTATGAGATGTATTCGTCGGAGGAGTTGGCGTTCCAGAAACGGTATGCGTTCGCGCAGTTGTTGCGCAATGGCATCACCACTGCGGCGCCGATTGCCTCGCTGTTCTATCGTGAATGGGGCGAGACGGTGGGCGAGTTCTCCGCGGCGGCGGAGGCGGCGGGGGAGTTGGGGCTGCGGGTCTATCTCGGCCCCGCCTATCGGACAGGCAACACCTTCATCACCGATCAAGGGCGGATCGAGTGTTTTTACGACGAGGCGCGCGGGCTTGCTGGGTTGGAGGAGGCCATCGCGTTCTGCCGCGCGCATGAGAACACGCAAGGCGGGCTGGTGCGCACGATGTTCGCCCCGGATCGCATCGAGACCTGCACGCCGGAATTGCTGCGGCGAACGGCGGATGCGGTGCGGGAGCTGGATGTGCCGGTGCGGTTGCACTGCTGCCAATCACGCAACGAGTATGAGCTGGTGCTGCGCCAGCACGGCATGAGTCCACCGGAATGGCTGGAGAGTCTGGGCTTTCTCTCGCCGCGCGCCTTGCTGCCGCACGGCACCTGGGTGTCCGGCTCGCGCGGCGTGGATCGGCCGGGGCGTGACCTCGACATCATCCGTGAGTCCGGCGCGGCCATCGTGCATTGCCCGCTGGTGTCCGCGCGGGGCGGCCGGGCGCTGGACAGTTTCACGCGGTATCGGGCCATGGGCTTGCCGGTCGCCCTGGGCACCGACACCTGGCCGCCGGACATGGTGCTGAACATGCAGACCGGGCTGATGCTGTGCCGGGTGAT
The DNA here is from genome assembly GCA_945957135.1 of uncultured Rhodospirillales bacterium. Lineage (GTDB taxonomy): Bacteria > Pseudomonadota > Alphaproteobacteria > Acetobacterales > Acetobacteraceae > CAMFLK01. Next base: position 7,368 of record CAMFLK010000008.1, on the reverse strand, counting down.
GGAGGGGACCGCGGCCAGCGTACGGGCCGGCGACTACTACGACGCCGCCACCATCGGCGGCGCGGATGCGCTCGCCCGCCCCGATCTCGGCCGGCTGCAACCCGGCGCGATGGCCGACATCGCGGTGTTCGACTTCAGCCAGCCGACCATCGGCCAGGTGATCGACCCGATCCAGACCCTGCTGATTTCCGGCAGCGGGCGCGACGTGCGCGACGTGTTCGTCGCCGGCCGCCATGTGCTGCGCGACGGGGCGCTACCGGGTTTCGACCTCGCCGCCGCGCATGCCCGCGCCCAGGCGCAGTTCGATGGGCTGGTGGCGCGCTATCCCGAGCGCACCTGGAAGCATCCGCCGGTGGAGACGATCTTTCCCCCCACCTATCCGCTGCGCTAGGCGGCGCGGCGCGAGGCTTCGCGGTTGCGCACGCCCATCTCCGTCAGCACGGTGTCGGCGGCGATGGTGAAGCCGCGCATGTCCTCCGGCGTCACCGCGCCGATGCAGCCCACCCGAAAGCTCGGCATCGGCGTGTTGTAGAAATTGCTGATCAGGTAGCCGCGCGATTTCAGCCCGTCCACGAAGCGTTGCAGGTTCCAGGCCGCATCATCGGGCGCGTGGATGTTCATCACGATCGGTCCTTGCACTTCGCGCGGCAAGCAGGGATGCAGCCCGATCGACTGCATGCCGGCATAGAGCGCGTCGGCATTGGCGAGATAGCGGGCCAGCCGCGCGGGGCGGCCGCCCTCGGCGTCGTAGATATCCAGCGCCACGCGCAGCGCCACCACCGCCTGGGCCGCGGGGGTGAAGCGGAAGCTGCCGGGGCCGGTGCGCTTGGACATGCTGTAGATATCCGCGAGGTCGAACGACCAGCTGCCGGCATGGCCCATGCTCGCCTCCAGCCGGTCGATCCGCGCGACGGCGAAGGCGAGGCCCGGCAGGCCCTCGATGCATTTGTTGGACGTGAACATCACCGCGTCCAGCTCCGGCTGGGCGGAGACGTCGAGTGGCAGGGCGCCGAAGGCGGAGATGGCGTCGAGAATCATCCGCCGTCCGGTCGCCCGCACCACGGCGCCCACCGGCGCGGGGTCGTGGATCACGCCGGTGCCGGTCTCGCTGTAAACGAGGCCGACATGGCCGATCATGGGGTCGGCCGCCAGGGCCGCCGCCACCGCCTCCGCGTTCACTGGCGCGTGCGGGTCCATCGCCAACGGCACCGGTACCCGCCCGGCCTCGCGCGCCAGGCGGATCATCCGGTCGGAATAGGCGCCGGTGGCGGGCACCAGCAGCTTGGCGCCCGGCGGCAGGAAGGTGCGGATCGCCGCCTCGGTGACGAAATGGCCGCAACCCTGCAGCGGCAGCCCGGCATGGGTCTCGGCGGTGCCGCCGGCCAGGTCGCGCACCCGCGCGCGCAGCTCTGCCAGGATGGGGCGGAACTCGTTGTCCCACGGCGCGTAATCCTGCGCCATGGCGGCGCGCACCTCGGGGCGGGTGGAGACGGGGCCGGGGATGAGCAACAGCATGGCCGGTTCCTTGACGATCTGTTCGGCGCGGGAGACAGGCTGATCGCACGCCATCGTGGCGGAATCCAGACGGCGCATGGTTTTGCGCGGCGGGTCTGCTATGATCCCGGCCATGACATCGCTTCCGACCATGCCGGACTGGCTGCCCTGGTGGGGCGCGCTGGTGGTGCTGATCCCGGTGCTGATCTATGCGCTGCTGTATCTGGCGGTGCCGTTCAGCGTGCTGGGGCTGAAGGCCCGGCTGGAAGGCATCGAGGACCGGCTGGACGAAATCCAGCATGAAATCCGTGCCCTGTCCCTGCGGCTGCCGGAGCAGGAGGCCCGCCCGCCCATTCCGCCCCGCCAGGCTGAGGCCCGGCCCGCCCCCCGGCCGCGCCCCACGCCGGATGACGACGACGAACCCGTCGCCGAGGAAGCCTTTCGCCCCGATCTGCGCGCTCCCGAACCCCGCACGCCGCGGCGCCCGCCGCTGCCCGGCATCCGCCCGCAAGCCGAACGGTCCGAGCCGCGCATCGGCTGGCCGAGCTGATCGCCGCCCGTCGCCCGCGTGAGCCCGCTCGTCGCCCCCCCGCTTGTCACCCCGGCCCGTTCCGCCGGCCATCCCGGCCTCGGCGCGCGCCTCGCCTTCGTCGCCGCGCCCACCGAGCTGGCCGCCGCCAGCCGTGCCCGCCTCGTTACCCGCTACGGCGACCATGGGCTTGAGGAAGCGCAGATTGCCGTGTCGCTCGGCGGTGACGGGTTCATGCTGGAAACCCTGCACCGCCTGCTGGGCCGCAACGTACCGGTCTATGGCATGAATTGCGGCTCGGTCGGCTTCCTGATGAACGCGTTCAGCGAGGACGACCTGCCCCAGCGCATCGCCCGCGCCCAGGAAGCCGTGCTGCACCCGTTGCGCATGCGCGCGATGACGGCGGACGGGCCGCAGGAGGCGCTTGCGCTCAACGAGGTCTCGCTGCTGCGCCAACTGCGCCAGGCCGCGAAAATCCGCATCACGGTGGACGAGCGGGTGCGGTTGCCGGAACTGATCTGCGATGGCGTTCTGGTCTCCACCCCCGCCGGTTCCACCGCGTACAACCTCTCGGCCCACGGCCCCATCGTGCCGCTGTCCGCAAACCTGCTGCCGTTGACCCCGATCAGCGCCTTTCGCCCCCGCCGCTGGCGCGGCGCCCTGCTGCCCAGTGCCGCCGAAGTGGTGTTCGACGTGCTGGAGACCGAAAAGCGCCCGGTGGCCGCGGTGGCGGATTTCACCGAAGTGCGCGACGTGCTGAGCGTGACGGTGCGCGAAGACCGCACCGTGGCGGCGACGGTATTGTTCGACCCGGATCAGGGGTTGTCCGAGCGCATCATCGCCGAGCAGTTCACGGTCTGAACCATGCCCCCCGCCGCCCCGGTTCCCGCATGAAACGCCTTCTCCCCTGGGCCGTGTTCGTGCTGGCGGCGCTGTATTTCCTGTTGCCCTTGATCGGCATGTTCGAGTTTTCGTTGCGCATGAAGCGCGGGCAATACAGCTTCGAGGCGTATCGGGTGGTGCTGGCGGACCCGCGGTTCCAGCAGACCTTCTTGTATTCGGTGATACTGGCGCTGCTGACTATCGTGCTCGGCGCGCTGATCGTGGTGCCTACGGCGTATTGGGTGCGGCTGCGCCTTCCGAAGCTGCGGCCGGTGGTGGAATTCGTCACGCTGTTGCCGCTGGTGATCCCGCCGATCGTGATGGTGTTCGGCTATATCAGGATGTTCAACACCTCGTCGCTGCTGCCGCTGACGGGCAGTTGGTGGGGCACCAACGTGCTGGTGCTGTTCGGCTACGCGACGCTGGCGCTGCCCTACATGTATCGTGCCGTCGATACCGGGCTGCGCAGCATCGACGCGGCCACCTTGACCGAGGCGGCGCAGATTCTCGGCGCCGGCTGGGCGCGCATTCTCGCCGTGGTGATCCTGCCGAACGTGCTGGTCGCCGTGCTGTCGGGCGCGTTTCTCACCTTCGCGATCGTCATCGGCGAATACGTGTTCGCGGCTCTGCTGAATCTCGACACGTTCGGGCCGTATATGGTGTGGATGGGCGGCAACCGCGCCTACGAGCCGTCGGCGCTGGCGGTGATCGCCTTTGCCATCACCTGGGCGTGCATGGGCATGATCCAGCTCGTTTCCCGATTCCTGCGGCATTAGCCATGGGGTTTCTCGAACTCCGCCACGTCGAAAAATCCTTCGCCGAGGCGCAGGTGGTGACGGATTTCAACCTCTCCGTCGCGCGCGGCGAATTCGTCTCGTTCCTCGGCCCGTCCGGCTGCGGCAAGACCACCGTGCTGCGCATGGTCGCGGGATTCGAGGCGCCGAGCGCCGGGGCCATCGTCATCGACGGGCAGGATGTCACGGCGCTGCGGCCGAACCGGCGCAATATCGGCATGGTGTTCCAGGCCTATGCGCTGTTCCCGAACCTGACGGTGGCACAGAACGTGGGATTCGGGCTGCGCGTGGCGGGGCAGGGGCGGGCGGCGATCGCCGCGCGGGTGGCGGAGATGCTGGCGCTGATCGGCCTGCCCGATCTGGCGCGGCGCTATCCCTATCAGCTCTCCGGCGGGCAGCAGCAGCGCGTGGCGTTGGCGCGCGCGCTGGCGGCGCGGCCGCGCGTGCTGCTGCTGGACGAGCCGCTCTCGGCGCTGGACGCGCGCATTCGCGTGAGCCTGCGCGAGGAAATCCGCCGCATCCAGAAAGAGCTGGGCATTACCACGATCTTCGTCACGCACGACCAGGAGGAGGCGCTGTCGATCTCCGACCGTGTCGTGGTGATGCAGCAGGGCCGCGCGGTGCAGACCGGAACGCCGTTCGAAATCTACAACCGCCCCGCCAGCCGCTTCGTCGCGCAGTTCGTCGGCACGCTCAACCTGATCGACGCGGCGGTGCGCGATGCCGCCGGCGGCGTGGTGGAGTTGGGCGGGGCGCCGGTGGCGTTGGGCCGGCCCTTGCCCGCCGGAGCGGTGGGCCTCGCGCTGCGGCCCGAGGCGGTGGCGCTCGGCCGCTCGCCGGAGCGGGAGGTGGTGCTGGCCGGCCGTGTCGCGGAGATGCATTTCCTCGGCGCGGTGATCCGCCTGCGCGTGGATGTGGCCGGGCAGATCATCGCGCTCGACACGTTCAACCGGCCGGACGCGCCGCCGCCTGAAATCGGCGCTTCGGTGGAGATCAGCCTGTCGGCGCGCGACCTGCTCGTGCTGGAAGACTGATCACGCCGTCTGCGCCTTGCGGATCAGCGCCAGCTTGCGCCGCTGCTGCAGGGCCTGGTCGGCCAACACGCCCAGCAGGATCACCGTGCCCATCACCGCGAAGTTGAGGCTGCTGGGAATGCCCAGGATGTTCACCAGGTTCTGCAACACCTGCAGCAGCACCTGCCCCAGCACGATGCCGAGGATCGATCCCTCGCCGCCGCGCAGCGAACATCCGCCCAGCACCGCCGCGGCGATGGCGTAGAGCTCGTAGAAATTGCCGAAGGAGGAGGGCACGACGGAGTTGGTGTAGAACACCAGCAGGATGGTGGAGATGCCCGCGAGCCCGCCGGAAATGATGTAGGCGCCGGCGATCACCGTGCCGGTGCGGATGCCGGAAAACCGCGCGGCCTCCTCGTTCTTTCCCACCGCGTAGAGGTAGCGGCCGAACACGGAGCGGTGCAGCACCACCGCCATGATCAGCGCGATGACGATCAGCAGGATCAGCGTGTGCGGCACGCCGTGGAAGCGGCCGGAGGCGAGCCAGGACAGCGTGTCGAAATCGTCGCCGTAGCCGAACCCCATCGAGCCGTCGGCGGTGAAGTAGCGCGCCATGCCGCGATAGATCAGCAGGCCGCACAGCGTCACCACGAAGGGCTGCACCCGCGCCTTGGTGACGAGAAACCCCTGCACCGCGCCCAGCATCACCCCGCCAAGGATCACCGCCAGAACGGCCAGTGGCCAGGCGAGGCCGGTATCGGTCAGCAGATGGATGAAGATCACGCCGAGCAGCGCGAACATCGACCCCACCGCGAGGTCGATGCCGCCGGTGATGATGACGATGCCCACGCCGATCGAGAAGATGCCGAACAGGCCGACGAGATTGGCCATGTTGATGATGTTCACCGCCGAGAGGAACAGCGGGTTCAGCACCGCCGTCACCGCGCCGATCACCAGGATCAGCAGGAACAGCCCGGTTTCCTTGCGTGCCAGCATCAGTGCGCCTCTCCCGGCCGTGCCCCATCCGGCTGCTCCCCGATGGCCAGGTGCAGCACGTTGCTTTCGCTGAACCGGTCGCGCTCCAGCAGGCCGCTCACCCGTCCTTCATGCATCACCGCGATGCGGTCGGCGACGCCGATCACTTCCTCCATGTCGGAGGAGATCATCAGGATGGCCACGCCATTGTCGGCCAGCCCGCGCATCAGCTCGTAGATTTCGCTCTTGGCGCCGACATCGATGCCGCGCGTCGGTTCGTCGAAGATCACCACGCGCGGGCGCATGGACAGGAACTTGGCCAGCACCACCTTTTGCTGGTTGCCGCCGGAGAGCGTGGCCACCACCGTTTCGTCCGACGGCGCCTTGATGCGCAGGCGCTGCCGCTGGACGGACGATGAATCCGCCTCGGCCCGGCCGTCGAGCAGCCAGAACCGCGCATAGGCCAGCAGGTTCGCCAGCGTCACGTTGTGGACGATCGGCAGGTCGAGCACGAGGCCGGCGCGCTTGCGATCCTCCGGCACCAGATACAGCCCCTGGGCGATCGCCGCGCGCGGCGAGGCGATGCGCACGGGCTTGCCGTCCAGCCGGATTTCGCCGCCGAGCAGCCGGTCCACCCCGAACAGCGTGCGCGCGAGCGAGGTGCGGCCGGAGCCGACCAGCCCGGCGAGGCCGAGGATTTCGCCGTGGCGGATCGACAGGCTCACGGCCCGGTCGGGAAAAGCCGTGGTCACCACGGCGTCGATGTCGCAGCCGCCCGCGCGCGGCGGCTGCGCCGGCGGCAGGTAGAGCGATTTCAGGTCACGCCCGATCATCATGCGGATCATCGCCGCGTGCGACATCTCCGCCCGCGCCAGCGTGCCGACCATCCGCCCGTCGCGCAGGCACACCACGCGGTCGGCGCAGGTCATGATCTCCGCGAGCCGGTGGGTGATGTAGATGACCGCCACCCCCTCCGCCCGCAACCCGGCGATGATGGCCAGCAGCCGTTCGGTTTCCGACAGCGTCAGGCTCGAGGTGGGCTCGTCCATGATGATGACGCGCGCGTCGATGGACAGCGCCTTGGCGATCTCCACCAGCTGCCGCTGGGCGATGGAGAGTTCGGCCACCGGCGCGTCCGGCGCGAAATCGGCACCGAGGCGTTGCAGCAGCGGCGCCACCCGCCGGTGCTGGGCCGCGTCGTCCACCAGCCGCAACGGCCCGCCGCGCAGCGCCTCCCGCCCGATGAACACGTTGGCGGCGACATCGAGATTCTCGAACAGGTTGAGTTCCTGGTGGACGAAGGCGATGCCCGCCTGGGTCGCCGCGTTCACCGTCAGCGCCGCGTGCGCCTGCCCGTCGATGACGATCTCGCCCTTGCTCGGCGCGATCACGCCGCCGAGAATCTTCATCAGCGTCGATTTGCCGGCACCGTTCTCGCCGATCAGCCCCAGCACCTCGCCGGCGCGCACCTCCAGGCTCACATCATCCAGCGCCGTCACGCCGGGATAGAGCCGTGTGATGCCGCGCAGCGCCAGCAGCGTGCCGGGCACGTTTTCCGTCATGCCCGGCACGTTCCTACCAACGGCCATGAAGAATGGCCGCCGGCATGAGTCTTTGTTTGGCGCGCCGCCGCCGGCCAACCCGGCGCGCGATATCGACGCCTCTCAGCGATGGAAAGGTC
>CAMFLK010000007.1 GCA_945957135.1 uncultured Rhodospirillales bacterium | reverse complement strand
GGTTCAGGCTGGTCATCGGCTCCTGGAAGATCATCGCCAGCCGGTCGCCGCGCAGACGCGACATGGCGCGTTCGTCGAGCCGGGCGATGTCGATGCCGTCGAAGGCGAGGCGGGCGGCCTCGCGTTTCGCGCCCTTGGCCAGCAGCCCCATCACCGCCAGCGAGGTGACGGATTTGCCGCAGCCGGATTCGCCGACGAGGCAGTGCGTCTCGCCGCGGCGGACGGCGAGGCCGACCCCGCGCACGGCGTGGGTGGCGCCGAAGCGCACATGCAGCCCCTCGACTTCGAGCAGCACGTCGCTCATGCGTCCCGGCTGGCTCCCAGCCAGTCGCGCAGCCCGTCGCCGAGCAGGTTGATGCCGAGCACCAGCACGAACAGCGCGATGCCCGGCACCATGATCACCCAGGGGCTGAAGAACATGTAGTCCTTGGCCTCGCTGATCATCAGCCCCCAGGAGGGCAGCGGCGGCGGCACGCCGAGGCCGAGGAAGGACAGCGCCGCCTCGAGCAGGATGGCCAGTGCCGCTTCCAGCGTGGACACCACCACGAGATGGTGGGCGATGTTGGGCAGCACCTCGCGCAGCAGCACATGGGCGCGCGAGGCCCCGGCGCACCAGGCGGCGGCGATGTAGTCCAGCGTTCGCACCTGCATCGTGGTGCTGCGCGCCACCACCGCGAACCGGTCCCACAGCAGCAGGCCGAGGGTGAGCACCACCACCGTGAGCGAGCTGCCGATCAGCCCGACCACGGCCAGCGCCACGAGGATGAGGGGGATCGACAGCCGGGTGGTGATGGCGAACATCACCACATCGTCCACCCTTCCACCGAAGAAGCCGCCGAGCACGCCGAGCGTGGTGCCGATCAGTCCGGAGGTGATGACGGTGGCGATGCCGATCAGCATGGAGATGCGCGCGCCGTAGATGAGGCGGGAGAAATAGTCGCGCCCCTGCTGGTCGGTGCCGAGGAAATGGTCGGGCGAGCCGCCTTCCATGAACGAGGGCGGCACCATGCGCATGTTGAGGTCCTGCGCGAAGGGATCGGCCGGGGTGATCCACGGCGCCAGCAGCCCGACCAGCAGCACGCCGAGCACGATGATCGCGCCGATCCAGGTGGTGACGTTGCGCAGCGAGAGCTTGGTCATTGGCTGCGCAGCCGCGGGTCGAGCACCGCGTTCAGCAGGTCGGCCAGCAGGGTGAGGGCGATATAGACCACGGCGAGGAACAGCACGACGGCCTGCACCACCGGGAAGTCGTTCTTGCTGATCGACTCCCAGCCGAGATAGCCGACCCCCTTCAGCGAGAACACGGATTCGATGACGATGGAGCCGCTGAGCATGAAGCCGAGCTGCACGGCGGCCACCGCCACCACCGGCATCGCCGCGTTGCGCAGCGCGTGCTTCAGCACGATCACCGGCCGCCCCAGCCCCTTGGCCCGCGCGGTGCGGATGTAGTCCGAGGCCAGCGCATCGACCATGCCGCCGCGCGTCAGCCGCATCAGCGCGGGAATGGCGGAGAAGGCGAGCACGATGCCCGGCAGCACGTAGCCGTCCCAGCTGTCGTTGCCGGAGATCGGCAGCCAGCCGAGCCGCAGGCCGAAGACGATGATGAGCAGCAGGCCGAGCCAGAAGCTGGGCATCGCCTGGCCGATCACCGCCACCACCATGATCGCGCGATCCAGCGCCGTGCCCTCGCGCATGGCGGCGAGGATGCCGAGCGGGATGGCGACGACCAGCGCGATCACCAGCCCGGTGACGCCGAGGGTGAGGGTGACGGGAAGGCGCACGCGGATCAGGTCGGCGGTGGGTTCGTGATAGAGGTAGGAGCGGCCGAGATCGCCGTGCAGGGCGGAGCCCACCCAGTCGAAGAACTGCACCACCAGCGGCCGGTCCAGCCCATAGGCTTCACGGATGATGGCGATGTCGGCGGCGGTGGCCTGCGGCCCGGCGATGGCCGTGGCGAGGTCGCCGGACAGCCGGGTGAGCGCGAAGCTGATGGTCAGCACCGTGATCGTGACCAGCACGGCCAGCAGCGCGCGGCGGGCGAGGAACGTCAACATCGATGCGGACAGTATGGGCATGGGTGCATTGCAGCAAGCGCATCCATAAGCCTGCTATCGCGGAAGCGTCATCAAAAGGGGCGGGGTCATGAATTTCGACGGTGCGTTCAAGGGCAAACGGGTGGTCATCACCGGGGCGGCCGGCATCTATGGCGGCTGGATCGCCGCGGCCTTCGCGCGGGAGGGGGCGGTGCTGTGCCTGTCCGACCTGCGCGCCGACCAGCTGGCCGGGGTGGTGGCGAAGCTGGGGCTCGATCCGGCGGCGACGCCGACCCACGGCACCGACCTCACCCGGGCGGATTCCATCGCCGACCTGGCCCGCACGGTGGCGGCGGCCTGGGGCGCGCCGGACATCGTGGTGAACAATGCCGGCGTCTATCCCCGCACCGGCGAGCTGCTGCACCTGGCGGAGGCGGAGTTCGACCGCATCCTCGCGGTGAACGTGCGCGCGCCCTTCCTGGTGGGGCGCGACATGGCGCGGCTGATGATCGCCGAGGGGCGCAAGGGGGCGATGGTGAATATCGGGTCCGGCGCCGCACGGCAGATGCCCACGGGGTCGGTCACCTACTGCATGTCCAAGACGGCGCTGGAGCGGCTGTCCAAGGGCCAGGCGCTGGAACTGGCGCCGCATGGCATCCGGGTGAATGTGGTGGAGCCGGGCTTCGCGCCGGGCAGCGAGGTGTCGCGGCTGCCGCCCGAGTATGTGGAGCGCATGTCCGCCCGCATCCCGCTCGGCCGCAACAGCGGGCCGGACGACGCGGCCATGGCGGTGCTGTACCTGTGCTCGCCGGCGGCCGCCTACATCACCGGCTCGGTGCTGAGCGTGGACGGCGGCAACTCCATCGGCACCTACCAGCCGGCGCCGCCCAAGGGGTGATCCGCGCCCTGCTCGCCGCCACGCTGGTGGTAACGCCGGCGGCGGCGGAAACCCTGGCGCTGCCAACCCTGGCGCCACCGGTCACCCCCGCCTGCGTCTCCTCGCCCTTCGGCCCCCGGCCGGAGGTGACCCGCACCGGCGGGCCGCGCGCGGCGATCGTCCATAACGGCATCGACCTGCCGGCTCCGGCGGGCACCTGGGTGCGGGCGGCGGCGGCCGGGCAGGTGGCGGCGATCCGCCGGCTCGGCTCCTCCGGCCTCGAGATCGACATCCGCCATGCCGACGGCACGCTGGCGCGCTATGCCCATCTCGGAACCGTCGCGCCCGCCCTCGCCTCCGGACAGGCCCGGGTGGCGCAGGGCGAGCGGCTGGGCCGGGTGGGGCGGACGGGCATCACCTACGGCACCCACCTGCACTTCGAACTGCATGTCAACGGCCAGCCGGTGGACCCCGCGCCGCTGCTCGGGGTGACGCCCTGCCGGTAGCTTTGCCGCGGCGCCCATGCGTGCTAAGCGCCCCCGATGCGTCAATTCTTGTTGTCTCTCGCCGTTGTGATGTCGCCCGCCGGGTTCAACCCCCCGGCCTTCGCCCAGGCACCCGCGCCGTTGCCCGCCTCTCTCACCGCCATTCCCGTGAGCGGCGCCGATCTGTGCGGCGAGATGCTGATGCCCGCGGCCCAGCTGAAGCAGGTGGCGCGCGGCCTGTCGCGCTGGCATGCCGGGCTGGACCTCACCGCCCCCTATGGCTCGCCGGTGCGCGTGGCCGCCGCCGGCGAGGTGACCTTCGTCGGCTTCTATTTCGGCTACGGCCGCATGGTGGATGTGCGCCATGCCGACGGGCTGGTGACCCGCTACGCCCATCTCGCCGCCTTCGCCCCCAACCTGCGCCCCGGCGTGGCGCTCGGCACCGGCGACATCCTCGGCAACGTCGGCACCAGCGGCCATGCCCATGGCGCCCATCTCCATTTCGAGGTCCGCGCCGACGGCCGCCCCCTGGACCCCAAGCCCTTCCTCGCCCTCGCCGCCTGCACCGCCGCCCCGGCCAACCCGTTCCAGACCGAGGAAGCCCGCGCGCCGGACCCCGCGCCGCGCAAGGGCGGCGCGCAGAAGAAGCACAGGTAGGGCCGGCCGAAGCGGCAGGACGTCCGTTTCAGGCGATCCGGCGATACCAGGCCGCGACGGCGTGGAAGGCCAGCTTGCGGGTGGCCTTGTCGTCGGCGATGAGGCCCTTGCGGCTGGTGCCGAGCTGATGGCGGGTCTGCCGGCGTTCCGTGCGGTAGTCGTAGAGCAGCCAGGGGATGAAGCCGCGCACATAGGGCGCCTGCGTCGCGATCTCGATCTGCTGGCGCAGGATGGCCGCCTGGCATTCCTCGGTGAACAATTGCCGCTCGCCACCATGCAGGCCGGGCACCGCGTCGGCGCCGGTCTCGCTGATCACCACCGGCTTGCCCGGGCGGGAATTGGCCAGCAGGCGGCGCAGCCCGTCGAAATTCGGCTCGTACCAGCCGAAATATTCGTTGAGGCCGATGACGTCGAGCTCCGCCGCCAGCCGGTCCTCGATGCGGAAGGTCTCGCGGTTGATCAGGCAGGCGGCGGTGACCAGCCGGTGCGGGTCGGCCGCGCGGGCGGTGCGGGCCAGATGCGCCATGAAGGCGAGGCGCGCATCGGTGTCGGCATTCTCGTTGCCGACGCCCCACAGCACCACGCTGGCCCGGTTGCGGTCGCGCCCGATCAGTTCGCGCAGCTGGTTCTCCGCGTCGGCCAGCGTGTCGGGATTGTCGAAGGCGATGGCCCAATAGACCGGGATTTCCGCCCACAGCATGATGCCGGCCTCGTCCGCCAGTTCGGCGACGCGCTCGTGATGCGGGTAGTGGGTCAGGCGCAGCAGGTTGCAGCCCAGCTCCCTGGCGTGGCCCAGCATGCGGCGGACATCCGCTTCGGTGGAGACCTTGCCCAGGGCGCGGTCTTCCTCGTGGACGCAGATGCCGCGCAGGAAGATGGGCACGCCGTTCAGCAGGATCGTCTCGCCCGCCACCGCGATGCGCCGCAGGCCCACCCGGTCGGTGACCGCGTCGTCGCCGAACCGCGCCGTCACGTCGTAGAGGCGGGGGGAGTCCGGCGACCAGAGTTCGGGGGTGGCGCGGATCGTCGCCGCGCCCGTGCCGCCATCCACCGCGATATCGGCCTCGCCCAGCCCCGCGATCGCCACCTGGGCCAGGCCGGCGACGGGATCGGAGAGCTCGATGGCGACGCGCACGCCGCCCTCCGCCAGTTCCACGCGCAGCGCGCGGATGAACACCGCCGGCAGCGGGACCAGCGCGGCCTCGCGATACAGCCCGCCATGGTTGAACCAGTCGAAATGATGCATCGGCACGCGATCGGCGCGGCGGCGGTTGTCCACCTGCACCAGCAATTCATTGCCGCCCGGCCGGAGATGGGCGGTGAGTTCGAAGAAGGCCGGGGTGGAGGCGCCGCGATGGCTGCCGATGAACGCGCCGTTGAGGAACACGCGCGCCTGGTAGGCGGCCGCCCCCAGGCGCAGCACCAGGCGCGGCGCGCGGCCGGCCCAGTCGAAGCGGCGGGCGAACCACATCGCGCCCTCGAAATACCGCCATTCCCGCCGCGCCATGGTCCAGCAGCACGGCAGGTCGAGCGTGTCCGCCTCCCACAGCTCGGCGTCGCGCGGGCGGGCCCATTGCGCGGGCGGGGTGTCGTCATCGGCGAACCAGCGCTGGCGCAGGCCCTCGTCGAACAGGTCGGGGGTGACGTGCCATGGCCCGTCCAGCGATATCAGCGCGCGGCCCCGGACATGCAGGGCCTGGGCATGCGTGGCGCGGGGCGTTTCGTAGGCGCCGGCATAGCCCTCGTCGTGCAGATGGGCGAAGGGATCCTCGGTCACAGCCGGTAGCCGATGCCGGGGTCGCGGCGGAACCGCCAGGCGCGCCAGCCCGGCCACAGCAGGTCGGCGATCATGGCGATGGCGATCCAGCGGAACCAGGTGGCGAAGGTGTTGGACAGGCCCTGCGGCTCCGCGTAGCCGCGCACCCAGCCGTCCTGGCGGCGGACGCCCTCGGCCTCGTCGTAGAACCCGCCATCGGGACGCTGGATCGCCAGCAGCGCCGGCAGCATGGCGCGGCACCAGGCGAGGATGTCCGCCCGCCGGTGCGCGGTGAGGGCGTGGCCGTGCGCCAGCAGATCGACCAGATCGACATCGATGCAGGCGCTGACGATGGTGGGTGGCTGGGCGAGCGCGTAGTCGATGGCGCGGTCGTGGTGGGGCAGGGGGCGGCCGGTGGCGTACCACAGGTGGAAATTGTGCATCGACCCGGCCATGGCGTGCAGGGCGCCCAGCCGCGTGGTCTGGTTCACCCCCCAGAACCCGGTCGCCGGCTCCTGCAGCCGGTCGTGCCAGGCGAACAGGGTTTCCATCGCCTGGGGCACGCCGGGCACGCCCTGCCGGCCGAGGGCGAGCAGGAAGCCGCCGAGATTGACGATGTTGTTGCCCTCCTGCCACGGATCGCGCAGGTCGCGGCAGGCCAGCCAGGCGAGCAGCTCGCGTTCGTCCAGCCAGGGCCTGGCGAAATCCAGCACCGGCACCGCGTCCGGCGTGGCCGCGGCGACGGCGCCCAGCGTGTAGTTGGTCACGTGCCAGTCGATATAGCGCCAGGTCTCGGCCGGGTCGGGCTTCTTGAACACGTCGGCCTCGCGCATGCCGGCCACGCGCACGCGGCCGTCGGGCAGGCGGGTGCGCAGCAGCCAGGCGGCGAGGGCGGCCCGCTCGGCGGCGGAAAAATCCGCCATGCCGCCGAGCAGTTCGCGCAGCAGCGTGGCGTTGTAGGTGCCCGGCAGGGTCATGCCCGGCCAGGCGGCAGGGTCCTGCGCCGCGCTGATGCGGCATACGCCACGCGGCGCGTCCGGCGCCTGCATGCGTTCGAGCCACTCCAGCGTCCGTGCCGCGGCCTGGGCGATCTGCGCCTGAAGTCTCTGGTCGATGCCCGCCATCAGCCCTTCACCGCCCCTTCGGTCAATCCGCCCATCACATGCCGCTGGGCCGCGAGGAACACCAGCGCGGGCGGCACCGTGGTGACCAGCGCCATGGCCATGATGCCCTGGAAGTTGGTTCCCAGCTCGCCGTTCAGCGCCAGCAGCGCCACCGGCAGCGTGTAGGTGTCGGGTGTCGCGCTGATCACCAGCACCGGGAACCACTGCGCCCAGTTCAGCAGGAAGGTGATGGTGGCGACGGTGGCGACCACCGGCGCGGCCATGGGCAGGATCACCCGGAACAGGATCTGCGCCTCGCCGGCGCCATCGACGGTCGCGGCCTCGATCACCTCCAGCGGCAGGGTGCGGAAGAACTGCTCGAACAGGAAGAACTGCACCGGGCCGAGACTGAGGAACAGGATGATGCCGGTGTAGCCGCCCAGCAGCCCCAGCTTGAACATCACGAGATAGACGGGGATCACCAGCAGCATGTACGGGTACATCATGCTGAGCAGGAATCCGGCGCGCAGCAGCCGGAAGGCCGGCGCGTGCGGCCGGCGGGTGAGCGCGTAGGCGCCGAGGGCGGTGACCGCCACCGCGAGCAGGGTCGAGGCACCGGTGATCGCCAGGGAGTTGAGGATCGCCCGCGCCAGGCTGACGCCGCCGGCCTCGCGGATCGAGGCGAAGGCATCGGTGCCGGCATTGGCGGGCCAGAGGGCCAGGGGGGCCGCGAGGATGTCGCGCGTGCTGCGGAACGCGCTGGAGAGCATCCACGCATAGGGATAGAGGAACAGCAGGCTGACCAGCGTCGCCGCCGCGTAGGCCAGCCCGCGCGCCCAGGCCGGTGCCCTTCTCACGCCCGCCCCCGCTCGGCGCCGCGATAGGCGGTCAGCGCCACCAGCAGCACGATGGCGAACAGCACGGTGGCCATCGCCGTGGCCTGGCCGTACTGGGCGCTGTCGAACTGCTGATACGCGTAGAAGCTGACGAAGTTGGTGGCGTCCGCCGGGCCGCCCTTGGTCATCACCACCACGGCGGTGAAGGTCTTGAGGAACTGGATCACGGCATAGACCAGATTCACCGCCATCGCGGGGCGCAGCTGCGGCAGGGTGACGTGGCGGAAGCGCTGCAACGCCGTGGCGCCGTCGATCTGCGCGGCTTCGGCCTGCGCGCGATCGAGAATGGCGAGATTGGCCAGGAAGATCAGCACGTAGAAACCGGCATGGTGCCACAGCTCGGCGATCAGCAGCGCCAGCATCGCCGTGCGCGGCGAGGCGAGGCCGCCGAACGCCGGCAGGCCCAGCAGCCGCAGCGCGGCGTTCACCGCGCCGAAGCTCTGGTCGTACAGCCAGCGCCAGACCACGTAGCCCGCGACGTCCGGCGTCACCACCGGCAGGAACACGGCGAGCTTGAAGAACAGCCGCCCCCGGCCGATCAGCGCCGAGTCGAGCAGCAGCGCGAAGGCCAGGGCGAAGGACAGGTTCGCCGCCACCGCCAGCACGGTATAGGCCAGCGTGCGGACCAGCGCGGCCAGGAACACCGGATCGGCGAAGATCGCCCGGTAGTTGGCCAGCCCCACCCAGGCGGGCGCCGGTTGCAGGGCGGTGGCGGAGTCGGTGAACGAGACCTGGATGCTCAGCAGGATCGGCCACAATCCGAACAGGATGGTGAGCGCGGCGAAGGGCAGCGCGAAGAGGTAGAACACCCCTTCGCGCCGCATGGCGGGCATCGGCGGGATGGGCCTACCCCTTCCTTGCCTGCAGCTGCTTCACCAGCGCCCGCATCTCCGCCGCCGTCTCCTTGATGAAGGCGTCCATGTCGGCCGGCGGCGTGGCGATGGCGGTCAGCAGCTTGCGGTGGAAGGCCGCTTCCAGCTCGGGATACCAGGGCAGCGTGCTCTCCGGAAAATCATAGGCGATCAGCGCCCATTTCGGCTGCGCGAACATGCGCTGCCGCTCCGACAGCCCGGCCATGTCGAGGTCCGGCCGCACGGCCGAACCCATGATGCGCAGGCTCGCCTGCTGCGCCGGCTTGCCGAGCAGGAAGGCGGCGAAGGCATCGGCCAGCGGCTTGTTGGGCGCGTTCACCGGCACCGCCACGCCGCGCATGCCGCCGATCACCACGGCGTTCTGCTTGTCCGGGAAGAAGCGCGGCCACGGCCCGACCAGGAAATCGCCCTTGATCGCCTGGCTGTCCCATTTGGCGACGTTCCAGTCGCCGACACGGAACATGCCGGTGCGCCCACCCTCGATGACCTGGTACATCTCGTTGAACGAGTAGTTGATGGTATCCGGCGGCACCAGCTTGTAGGCGCCGTAGGTCTTCAGCACCTCGGCCAGCACGCGGGCGTGCTGGGGCTCGTCGATCACCACGTTGCCGTCGGGATCGACCAGCGTGTGGCGCAGCCCGGCGCCGAAGGTGAACAGGTCGAGCATATGCACCAGGTCGCGCGGCTTGGCGGCTTCCAGCGCGAAGCCGAACACCGTGCCCTTGCCGGTGCCCTCCGGGTCGCCCGCCTGGAATGCCTCGGCCAGGCGCCTCGCGTCGTCCCAGGTCTGGGGGAACTGCCCGCCGGTCTTCTCGAGCCAGGATTTGCGCACGCCGAAGGCCATCTGCACGCGCTGCACCGGCAGGATGATCATCTTGCCGTCGAAGGTGGCGACGCGCAGGTCGTCCTCCGTGAGGAAGCCATGGTCGGGGATGGCGGCCAGCACCGGGCGCATGTCGCTGATCTTGCCGGTCTGGGTCGCGACCCGGATCACCCGCTCGTAGTTGTTGAACAGCAGGTCGGGCGCGGTGTTGGTGTTCAGCGCGCCGATCGCGCGGCCGAACCATTGGTCGGTGGGGTAGCTGATCGGGCGGATGCTGACGCCCGGATGGTCCTTGGCGAACTCGGCGCCGACCTCGTTCAGCCATTTGGTGCCGTTGTCGCCCAGGTCATGCCAGATGGCGAGCTGTTGGGCCTGGACCGGCGCGGCCAGCAGCGTGGCCGCGATGGCGGCCCCGAACAGGCGTTTGAACATCATCCCCTCCCCCTTGCGTTTGGGTAAACGTTTTCCCTATTCTAGTGGCATGAGCCCGCGAATCGCAAGCCCGATCGCCCAGGTGGCCGCGCGCGCCGGCGTCTCCATCGCCACCGTCTCGCGCGTGGTCAACGGCGTGCCGAACAAGGCCTCGGCGGCGACCGTGGCGCGGGTGCGCGCGGCGGTGGCGGAACTCGGCTACCGGCCCACCAGCGCCGGGCGGGCGCTGCGCGAGCGGCGCAGCCGGCTGGTGGCGGTGCTGGCGCCCAACCTGGCCAACCCCGCGATGGCCGCGATCGCCGCCTCGATCGAGGCCCAGCTGCGCCCGGCCGGGCTGGTGATGATCGCCTGCGACACGCATGACGATGCGGAGATCCAGGACGAATATCTCGCGGCGATGCAGGCCGAGCGCGTGCGGGCGACCATCCTGCTGGGGGCGGTGCCCAGCCCGCGCCTGGCCACCGCGGAGGGGCTGGTATTCGTGAACCGCCGCCACCCCGGCGGGGCCGCGCCGTTCATCGGCATCGACAATCTAACGGCCGGGGCGGACGCGGCCGGGTTCTTCCTGGACCGTGGCCTGCCGGTTCTCGGCATCCTGCACGGCGCCGCGACATCGAGCGCCACGGCCGAGCGCATCGCGGGGTTCCGGCGGCGGATCGCCCTGCCCGGCGAGGCGGTGATCACCCTGCCCGGCCTGGAGCACGCCGAAATCGGCTATCGCGCCACCCCCGCCCTGCTGCGCGCACGGCGCGGGCCGGCCGGGATTTTCTGTTCGAGCGACCTGATCGCCTTCGGCGCCCACCGCGCCGTGCTCGAACGCGGCCTGCGCGTGCCGGAAGACGTGACGCTGCTCGGCTTCGACGACAGCCCGCTGAACGATTGGCTGGCGCCCTGGCTGAGTTCCATCCGCGTGCCCTATGCCGATTTCGGGGCGGCCTGCGCGGCGGCTATCGCGGCGCGCGATGGCGGGCAGGCCGTGACGGACAGGATCCTGCCGCATCGGCTGGTGGTGCGGGCCGTGGCCGGGCCGCGCTGACCAGCGCCCGTTGCCGCCGGTTCGATGGTACCGGGCGCTACTCCTTGCCGATATTCCAATAGGCGATCACCGGCGAGGACAGCACGCCGGTGACGTTGGCGCGGAAGGCGACGAGTTGTTCGGCCTGGCCCATCACGCGGTAGGGCACGGAATCGGCCAGGGCGCGGTGCAGGCGGTCGAGGGCGGCGGGGCGGTCGGCGTCGCTGGCGAAGGTGAAGTCCTCGCGCAGCTTTTCCACCTCCTTGTCGCAGGGCCAACCCACCCAGGTGTTGCGGCTGCAATCCATGACGATGCCGGGGTTGGTCAGCGGGTGCACCACCACCGGGCCGGTGTTGGTGACCATGAACAGGTTCCAGCCGCCCTTGTCCGGCGCGTCCTGCTTGTTCATCCGCGCCACCGTCGCCGCCCAGTCCGCCCAGGCCACTTCCACGTTCAGCCCGGCGCGCTTGGCGGCGTCGGCGATCACCTCGGCCTGCTGGCCGATCCACGGGAAGTCGTGGGTGGAGATCAGGATGAGCTTTTCGCCCTTGTAGCCGGCGGCCGCCATCAGCTCGCGCACCTTGGCGAAATCCTGGTGGAAGCCCTCGGCCCCGGCCTCGGTGCCGTAGGTGGTGCCGCAGACGAAGAAGCTGTTGCAGGTGCGCCACAGGCTCTCATCGCCATAGCCGGCGGCCATCTGGTCGCGCTGGTCGATCAGGTAGTTCAGCGCCTGGCGGGCGCGCTTGTCGTTGAAGGGCGGGTTGAGGAAGTTGGGTCGCAGCCAGGACTGGGTGGCGATCGGCGTCAGCTTCTGCATGCGCACGTTGGGGTTCTTGGCGAGCAGCTGCACGAGATCGACCGAGGGCCGTTCCCACATGTCGATCTCGCCCTGTTGCAGGGCGGCGGCGACGGTGGCGGGGTCGGGGATCACTTTCCACTCCACCCGGTCCACCTTCACCACCCGCCCGCCGGACAGGGCGTCCACCGGCTCGCTGCGCGGCACGTAATCGGTGTTCTTGTCGAACACGGCGCGGGCGCCGGGCAGGCGCTCGGCGGCGTTCCAGCGGAACGGGCCGGAGCCGATGCCGGAGGTGACGGGCTTGTCCGGCGTCATGTCCTGGGCGCGGAAGATCGCGGGCATGCGGCCGGGCACGGCGGACAGCACGTCGAGCAGCAGCGGGAAGGGGCGGTTCAGCGTCCAGACGAAGCTGCGATCGTCCTTCGCCGTCAGCCCCACGGTGAGGTTGCGCACCAGCGGGCTGGCCAGCGCCATCCAGCGCGTCATGCTGGGAATGACGTCGGCGGTGGTGACGGCCTGGCCGTCGTGGAAGCGCAGGCCGGGCCGCAGGGTGAAGGTCCAGGCCAGCCCGTCCGGCGAGGTGCTCCAGCTTTCCACCATCTGCGGCTTGGGCCGCAGCGCGCTGTCCGGCGCGAACAGCGATTCGTAGATCATCTCGCCGGCGACCATGTTCACCCAGGCCGAGCCGAAGGCCGGATCCAGCAGCTGCACATCGGTGATCGGCGCCACGCGCAGCACCTTGTCGGCGGCCTGGGCGGAGAGTGGGGTGGCGAGGCAGAGGGCGAGCAGCAGGCGGGACAGGCGCGACATCGAGGGCGCTCCTAGGTTTCTTCAGGAAGAAAGGAAGGATCTTCTTTTTCTGAAGAAAAAGAAGCAAAAAGACTTTTATCGTTTATTCCTCGTGCGGCAGCGCCGACGCAGGACATCAAAGTATCAAAGGTTTTTTGGTTCTTTTTTTCAAAAAAGAACATGCTTCCTTGCCTTCACGCCGCCTGCCTCACCGGCACCGCCAGCCGGCGCCGCAGCAGCGAGGCGAGCTGGGCGACGCGCGGCGCGTCCATGCGGCCCGCGGGGCCGGCGATGCTCACCGCCCCGACCACCCGGCCGCCCTCGCCCAGCACGGGCACGGCGACGCAGCTGGCGCCTTCCTCGTTTTCCTGCTGCTCCAGCGCGTAGCCGTCGCCGCGCACCCGTTCCAGCATCGCTTCCAGGGCCACGGGGTCGGTGACGGTGTGCCGGGTGGGGGCGCTGAGCTTCATGGCAAGCAGCGCCTGGCGTTCGGCCGGCGGCTTATGGGCCAGGATGGCGCGGCCCACGGCGGTGCAGTGATAGGCCGCGCGCGTGCCGGCATAGGAGGTGACGCGCACGTTCTGCCGCCCTTCCAGGCTTTCCACGATCAGCACGTCCAGCGCGCGGGGCACCGCGAGGTTCACCGTCTCGTTGCTGTCGGCGCACAGCGTGGTCAGCACCGGGCGCAGCGGTTCCACCAGGTCGAGCCGGCGTTCCACCGCGCGCCCGTATTCCACCAGCCGCAGGCCCAGCCGGTAGGCGCCCACCGAGGGGTCGTGCTCGGCCAGCCCGGTCTGCGCCAGCGCCGTGACGAGGTTGAAGGTGGTGGTCTTCGCGAGGCCCACCTTGCGGGCGAGGTCGCGCAGCAGGTGCCACTGGCCGTCCGCCATCGCCTCCAGCAGATCGACACCCCGGGCGATGGACTGGATGCGGACGGCCATGTTCATCCCATATTCAGGAACGCGCCCTGCGCGTCTTCGCTGCGGCAGCATGGCTCGATTTGCCGGCGGCCAGCAATAGGATTTCAGACGCCGGCGAAACCCCGCTTGGTGTCTAGACCAGACCTTCCTCGATATGGAACGGAGCTGGCGGGTCAGCCGTCGCGCAGCCACTCCGCCTCGGCCGGCGTCAGCCTTGTGTCCAGCACCGTTAGCGACGTGCGCAGCTCGTCCAGCGTCACCGGCCCGATCAGCGGCAGCAGGGTGAAGTCCTGCGCCAGCGTGTAGGCCAGCGCGATCGCCGCCATGGTGGTGCCCTTGCGCGCGGCCAGCTCGCCGGCGCGGGCGCGGCGGCCGAAATTGGCGGCGTTGAAGAAGCTGTCCACCAGCAGCTTGTCCTGCAGGCGCGGGTCGTCGGCGCGCGGGGTGAAGAAGCCGCGCGCCTGGGCCGACCACGCGAACAGCGCCGTGCCGGTGTGCCGCAGCCAGGCGATGCTGGCGGCATCGCCGGCGCCGAGGCAGCCGGGCCAGACCGGCACGATCATCTCCGCCAGGCTGAACTGGTTGGAGAGTGCCCGGAACGCCGCGCGGCCATGCGCGGCGGCGTAGGCATTGGCGGCGTCGATGCGCTCCGTGGTCCAGTTGGAGCCGCCGAAGATGCGGATGCGCCCGGCGCGGACATGTTCGTCCAGCACATCGACGAACTCGCCGACGGGCACGTCGGGATTGTCGCGATGGAGGAAATAGACGTCGATGCGGTCGGTCTTCAGCCGCTCCAGGCTTTCGTGCAGCTGGCTGGTCACCGCTTCGGGGAAGCAGTTGGGCGAATGCGCGCCCTTGCCGATCACCACGACCTGGCCGCGCACCCCGCGATCGCGCATCCAGTCGCCGAGCAGCCGGTCGGAACGGCCGGCGCCGTAATGGGCGGCGGTGTCGAAGGTGGTCCCGCCGGCCTCGAAGAAGGCATCGAACAGCACGCAGGCATCGCGATGGGTGGTGACGCCGACGGTGCCGAGGGCGATCTGCGAGGCCGGCTGCGGAACGTCCGGCAGCGACAGCATCGGCATGGCCGAACGCGCCGGCCGGGTGAGCCGCTCGCCGGCCAGCGTGAGGCCGCGGGCGCCGGGCTTCTCGCAGTCGTACACAAGGCCGATCGCGTCCCGCCAGGCATCGAGCGCCCGCATGTTGCCCAGCGTGTCCGCCCAGCTCGGCGCGGGCGCCGTCGCCTGGCCGTCAGCCAGATATTGGGACACCGCATCGGCCTCGATGGCATAGAGCCAGTCCGGCGTTTCCACCGCGATCTCGCGCGGCACCTCGCCGGGGCGGTGAATGGTGATGGTGCTGTGGCCGCCCTCGCGGCCCGAGCAGAACCACGGCGAGGCGATGTCGATCCGCCCGGTGGTGCCGAAGATGCGGGCCACGTTCTCCAACGCCACGCCCACGGCGGTGGAGACCTCGGCGATCAGCCCGCCGGGAAAGGCCAGGGTGGCGGCCGTCCATTCATCCACGCCGGTGGCGCCGAGATGGCCGGCGGCCGTCACCTTCACCGGGTCGGCGAAATCCTGCCCGGCGGCCACGCCGGCCACCAGCCGCGCGAAGGAGACGGGGTAGCACCCCACGTCGAGAATGCCGCCGCCACCGAGCGCCTGCGCATATTGCCGCGCTTCGGCGTCGAACGGCTTGGCGTAGCCGAAGCTGGCCTGGATCATGCGGATTTCGCCGATCTCGCCGGCGCGCAGCAGTTCCACCAGCTTCGCGGTTTGCGGATGGGCGCGATACATGAAGGCTTCCATCAGGAACACGCCGTGCCGCCGCGCCGCGTCGATGATGGCGGCGGCCTCCGCGGCGTTCATGCCGATCGGCTTCTCGCACAGGACGTGCTTGCCCGCGCGCGCCGCCTTGATCGCCCACTCCGCATGCGCCGGATGCGGCGTGGCGATGTACACCGCGTCGATATCGGGCGCGTCCAGCAGCGCCTGGTAGCCCGTCACCCGCCGCGCATCGCCGAACGCGCCGCCATGCGCGGTGCCGCGGCTGGCGACGGCGACGAGGCGGCCCGTGCGGCTGTGCGCGAGTGCCGCCGCGAAACTCTGCGCGATCCGCCCGGTTCCCAGGATGCCCCAGCGCAGCGTGTCGGTCATGGGTTGGTTCCGTTGCTCGGTGCGTGGTTCATTTCACTCCGCCACCCGGACGGGATCAACGCATGCGCGTGCCGATGGCGATCGCCGCGCGGATCAGCGCCAACCCGCAGCGGTCCAACGCGTCCCGCGGCAGGCGCTGCACCGGCCCCGAGATGCTCAGCGCCGCCGCGAGCTCGGCGCTGGGGATGCAGGCGGCGACGCAATGCGCCCCCAGCTCGTTCTCCTGCAGGTCGGTGGCGAAGCCGCGTTCCGCGGCGCGGGCGAGGTCTTCCTGCAGCGCGGGGCGGCTGGTCAGCGTCATCGCCGTGCGGCGGGGCAGGCGCGGCGGCAGGCCGCGCAGCCGGTCCGCCGGCTCGCGCGCGGCGAGGATGGCCTTGCCGAGGCTGGTGGAGTGCAGCGGGTCGCGCGCGCCGATCGCCGCCTCCATGCGCAGCGAACGGGTGCTGCCGACCATGGCGACATAGACCACGGCGCCGCGTTCGACCACGGCGAGGTTGACGGTTTCGTTGAAGCGATGCTGCAGCCTGCGCATTTCCGGCAGCGCCGCTTCCTTCAGCCGGGCGATGCCGTCGTCGGGCGCGGCGGCCGCGGCCAGGCGCGGCCCCACCGCATAGGCCTCGCCGTCCTCGCTATCCACCACCAGCCGGGCCGCGCGCAGCGTGTAGAGATAGCGGAAGGCGGTGGTCTTCGGCAGGCCGGTGCGGTCGGCGAGTTCCGAGAGGGTGAGCGGCGCGGCGGCCGAGGCCAGCTCGTCGAGCAACTGGAGCGCCTTGCGCACGGGCTTGACGACGTAGCGCGCGTCCAGACTCACGCGCCGTAGTCCAGGCGCGGATCGACCCAGACATACAGCACGTCCACCGCGAGGTTGATCACCACGTAGATCACCAGCACGACGAGGATGCTGCCCTGGAGCAGCGGATAGTCGCGCGTGGCGATGGCCTGGATCATCAGCCGCCCCATGCCGGGATAGGTGAACACCGCCTCCGTCACCAGCGCGCCGCCGATGAAACTCGCCATCATCAGCCCCACCACGGTGATGAAGGGCAGCATGGCGTTGCGCAGCACGTGGCGGGTGACGATGTCGCGCTCGCGCAGCCCTTTGGAGCGGGCGGTGCGCACGTAGTCCGCCCGCAGCTCGCCCAGCAGCGAGGCGCGCAGGAAGCGGGCGAAGATGCCGGAGACGTAGATGCCCAGCGTGCTCGCGGGCAGCACGACATTGGCGATCATGGCACCCGGCGACTGCCAGAACGGCACGTAGGAGGAGGCGGAGGGCAGCCATTGCAGCTGCACCGCGAAGAACAGGATGAACAGAATGCCCAGCCAGAAGGTCGGCACGCCCAGCGCCAGAGCGCTCCACCCCGCCAGCGCGCGATCCAGCCAGCTGCCGGGCGCCATGGCGCTGGCCACGGCCACGGGCAGGCCCAGCAGCAGCCCGATGAGGATGGCGGCGATGCCGAGCTGCACGGTCGCCGGCAGGCATTGGCCGATCAGCTTTGCCACGGGCTCACGGCTTTGCAGGGAGGTGCCGAGATCGCCGCCCAGCGCGTGGCGCAGCCAGTCCACGTATTGCACCAGGATCGGCCGGTCGAGCCCCAACTCCGCCGTCACCGCCTGGATCTGTTCGGGGGTGGCATTCTCGCCCACCAGCGCCCCCACCGGGCCGCCGGGCACCGCGTAGATGATGCCCCAGATGCCGATGGAGGCGATCAGCACCACCGGGACGAGTTCGGCGAGGCGGCGCAGGATGAAGCCGATCATGGTGCGCCCGCCTCGGCCAGCGGCGCGTCGTGCAGCCCCTCGCTCTCGCGCAATATGCTGGCCAGCGCGCGGCCGATCGCGTCCAGCGACAGGATGGTCAGCGTCAGCACCAGGCCGGGCAGCACGGCGTAGCTGGGGGAGTCGTAGAGATAGGTCTTGCCGGTACGCAGCATCTCACCCCAGCTCGGAGTGGGCGGCGGGATGCCGACGCCGAGAAAGGCCAAGGCGGCTTCGAGCAGAATCGCCACCGCGGCGAGCACCACGGTCTGCACCAGGATGGGGCTCCAGGCATTGGGCAGCACGGTGCGGAAGATGGAATAGGTGGAGGAGCCGCCGAAGGCTTCCACCGCCAGCACGAATTCGCGTGTGCGCAGCGCCAGCGTCTCCGCCCGCGTCACCCGCGCGAAGCCGGGAATGCCCGTGAGGCCGACCGCCACCAGCGCGGTGGCCTGGCTGCGCCCGAGCACGGCGATCAGCGCCATGGCGAACAGGATGCCCGGCAGCGCGAGCAGCACATCGACGAAGCGCATCAGCACCGTGTCGCGCCAGCCGCCGAAATAGCCGGCGATAAGGCCGATGGGGATGCCCAGCGCCGCCGCGATCGCCACCGCGCCGGCGGCGGTGAGCAGCGAGGTGCGCGCGCCATAGATCACGCGCGCCAGGATGTCGCGCCCCAGCTCGTCGGTGCCGAACCAATGTTCGGCGGAAGGGCCTTCGAGCGCGCTTGCCAGATCCTGCGCCAACGGATCGACCAGCAGCCCGGCGAAGCACGCCGCGAGCGCCAGAACACCGAGGAAGGCGATCCCCAGGCAGGCGCCCTTGTGGCGCGGCAGGCCGTTCAGGATGCGCTTCATGCCGCGCCGGGATGATGGCAGGCCACGCCGCCGGCGAAGCGGGGTGCCTCGGTGCGGCAAATCTCGCTGGCCCGGAAGCAGCGGGGATGGAAGGTGCAGCCGCGCGGCGGCGACGCGGGGTTGGGAATTTCCCCCGTCAGCACGATGCGCCCCGGCCGCGCCCGCAACGCGGGATCGGCGATCGGCGCGGCGGAGAGCAGGGACTGCGTGTAGGGGTGGGCGGGCCGGGTGTACAGCGTGTCCTTCTCCGCCTCCTCCACCACCCGGCCGAGATACATCACCGCCACCCGGTCGGAAATGTGGCGCACCACCGCGAGGTCGTGGGCGATGAACAGATAGGCGAGGCCAAGCTGCTGCTGAAGGTCCTGGAGCAGGTTGACGATCTGCGCCTGGATGGAGACATCCAGCGCCGCCACCGGCTCGTCCAGGATCAGCACGCGCGGCTGCAGGGCGAGCGCGCGGGCGATGCCGATGCGCTGCTTCTGGCCACCGGAGAATTCGCGCGGGTAGCGGTTCATGAAGCTGCGCGACAGGCCCACCCGGTCGAACAGCTCGGCGACGCGGGCCATGCCGCCCATCTCGTCGAACAACCCGTGGATGCGCAGCGGCTCGGCGACGATCTCCGCCACCGTGCGCACGGGGTTGAGCGAGGAATACGGGTCTTGAAACACATATTGCATGTGCCGGCGCACGGCGCGCAGGCGGGTGCGGGAAAATCCGGTGATCTCTTGGCCGTCCACGCGCACCTCGCCGCCGGTGGCGCGGATCAGCCCCATGATGGCGCGGCCGGTGGTGGTCTTACCGCAGCCGGATTCGCCGACCAGGCCAAGCGTTTCGCCGGCGCGCAGCGTCAGGCTCACGCCATCCACCGCGCGCACCACGCCGGTCCGCCGACGCAGCGGGCCGCTGCGCAGGGCGAAATGCACGCGCAGGTCGCGCACGTCGAGCAACGGCGCCGCGCCACCCTGGTCGGGTGCTCGGACCGTGGCGGCGGGTGCCGGGAGGGTTTCGATCTCCTCCAGGAAGTGACAGGCGGCATGATGATCTACCCCGGTCGCACGCAAGGCGGGATCGTCCTGTGCGCATCGGGCGCGGCTCATCGCGCAACGGGGGCGGAAGGCGCAGCCCGAGGGGAGTGCCGCCGGCGTCGGCGGCTGGCCGGGAATGGGGTCCAGCCGCGCGTCGTCGCCATCCAGGCGTGGCATGCTGCGCAGCAGGGCGCGGGTGTAGGGGTGGCGCGGGTTGCGAAAGATGGCGTCCACAGGCCCGGATTCGACGATGCGCCCGGCATAGGTGACCATCACCCGATCCGCTACCTCCGCCACCACGCCGAGATCATGGGTGATCAGCAGCACCGCCGCGCCGGTCTCCACCCGCCGGCGGTTGAGCATGGCGAGCACCTGCGCCTGCACGGTCACATCCAGCGCGGTGGTCGGCTCGTCGGCGATGATGAGCCGCGGTCGGCCGGCCATGGCCATGGCGATCACCGCACGCTGCCGCATGCCGCCGGAGAACTGATGCGGATATTGCCGCACCCGGCCTTCGGGATCGGGAATGTCCACCTCGCGCAGCAGCGCCACCGCGCGCGCGCCGGCCTGGGCGGGGGCCAGCTGGCCATGCACCACCGGCGCCTCGGCGATCTGCCGCCCCACCATCATCACGGGGTTCAGCGTGGTCGCCGGGTCCTGGAATATGAACCCCACATCCCGGCCACGGATGCGCCGCAGCGTGGCGGCGTCGGCATGTGCGATGTCCGTGCCGCCCAATCGGATCGCTCCGCCCAGCACGGCGTTGGGTGGCAGCAGCCCGCAAATGGCCAGCGCCGCCACGCTCTTGCCCGAGCCGGACTCGCCGACCACACACACCATCTCGTTGGCGAAGATGTCGAGATCGATGCCGCGCACCGCCTGGACCACGCGGCGTCCGGCGGGAAACCCCACCGTCAGCCCGCGCACCGACAGGACCGGCGCGCGGGAGTCGGCGGACGGCGTCAAGGCTTGAAGCCGACCGTGCGCAGCACCAGCAGATTGTCGATATCCTTGGTGAAGCCGGCGACATTCTTCGCCCCCACCAGCAGTGCCACGTCATAGGTGTTGGTGGGAATGCCGAAGGCCGAGGTTACCAGCACCTGGTTGAGATTGTCGTAGGCGCCCTTCACGTCCGCGCCCGGGCCGAACGTGCTGTTCACCCGGTCGATCGCCGCCACATAAGCCGGGAACGGGTTGGGGTTGCCGAGCACGGGATTGTTGGTGGTGCGGTAGATGCTGTTGGTCGTCAGGCGGGAGGGAAATTTCTGCACATTGCCCACACCGCCGAAGGTGGCATCGAACTTGCCGGAGAGCATCGCATCCACCAGGTCGCTGCCCGAGCGCATTTCCAGCTCGATCTTGATGCCCACCTTGGCGAGCGTGCTCTGGACGAGCTGGCTGATCACCACCGAGGGTTCGTCACCCGAGTTGGTCAGCAGCTTCCAATTGCTCATCTCCGCCGCCGACAGTCCCGATTCGGACAGGAGCTGCTTGGCCTTGTCGAGATTGAGCGCGTATTTCGTGGTGTAGGAGGCGTCGAAGGCGGGGCTCGCCGCGGCCCAGGGCAGCGCCACCGGCTCGCCGAGGCCATTGTAGCCGAGCCGAAGGATGTTCGCCCGATCCATCAGGTAGTTGAACGCCTGGCGGAATTTCTCGTTGCGGAACGGACCGCGCGTGGCGTTGATGCGGAACACCTGCACCAACTGCCCCGGCCCCTGGATCAAGGAATAGCCGGCATTCTTCAGCCGCACCGCGCTGCGCGCCGTGCCGCCGTAGATCATGTCCGTGGCACCCGATTCCAGCGCCGCGGTCGCGGCGGCGTCTTCGCTGAAGATGGTGAACTGCGCCTCTTTCGAGAGCGGCTCGCCGTTGCGCCAATAGCCCGGATTGGCGGTGAGACGAATGCGCTGCCCGACCACGCGCTCGGCAAGCTGATAGGGCCCAATTCCCGCCGGCTTGGTCTCCACCGTGTCAATCCCCGCGGGGTCGATCACCGAAATGAACTGCAGCAGGTCGGTGATCTGCCGCTCCGGCGCCGGCGCGGTGAAATTGAGACGGATGGTGTGGGGATCGACGACGTCCCAGCCCTTCACGAAGCTCATCGTGGCATACAGGTTCTTGCCGAGCTTCGGATCGGCCGCCTTCTTGAGCGAGGCCGCCACCGCCTCGGCGGTCAGCTTCGCGCCGCTCTGGAAGGTTGGCTCGGGGCGCAGGGTGAGGGTGACGGAGGTCGCGTCCGGGGCGATGGTCCAGGCGCTTGCCAGGCTGGGAACCGCCTTGCCCTCCGGCGTGTATTCGATGACGCTGTCGTAGAGATTCTTGATCAGCGGGAAATTCACCGAGGAGAATTGTTGCGGATCGTAGTTCACGATATCCGTCAGCAACGCCACGCGCAGCGTGCCGCCCTTCAGTGCCTGGGCTTGGCTCGGCCGCGGCGAGGCCGCGCCCACCAACACCGCCGCCAGCAGGCAGGAAGTCCGAAGCAGCTTCTTTCTCATCGGGCGCGTCCTTTGCGGGTGAAATCCTTGGTCAAATGGGGTCGAGCGGCCAGATCGGCCGAGGCAGGCGCCGCCAGGGCAGCGTCATCACGTCGGACTGGCCGGGGCCGCGCGTGTCCACGCGGATCACCTGCGAGGTGATGGGCGCGAAAAACTGGAAGTTCGAGGCGGTCTTCACCACGGCGATCTTGTACTCCGTCGGCTCGATGCCGAAGGCGCGCCACACGGAAGGCAGGTTGCCGGCCACACCGCGCAGCGTGCTGATCAGCAAGGTGGCAGGACCCACCTCAAAGATCACGGTGCGGCCCATGTCGATCTCGCCCTGGCTGTCGGCCTGGTTGTCGGCGGTCAGGTCGAGCCGCCCGTCGGCCACCTTGCGCACCGTGCCGGTGACGGAGAGCGGCGTGAAGAATGGCGTCGCGTCCCCACCCAGTGGCAGCGTGACCTCGGCTCCCTCGCCCGCCTCGGTCAGCCGGGCCGCTGCGGTGGGCGAAATCAGCGGGATCAGCGCGGGACTTGTCGTGCCCTGGCGCAGCATCGACTCGAGGATCAGATTGCTGTCGCCGGCGGCCCCGCCGAACACGGTGTCGCCAGTGTCGCTCAGCACCACCACGCCTTTCGGCGCGCGTTCCGCCGCCATCACCGCGTCATCCACCGCGATCGCGGTGCGCTGCATGAAGGCCTCGCGCATTGACCAGGCGAGGGCCGCGAGTTCGTCGGCGAGCGTGTCGGCCAGGGCCTGGTCGTTGTCGGTTACGACGATGGTGGCCCATCCGCCCTCGGCCACGTCCAGCCAGGGCTGCATCGGATAGTTCGATGCCTGCAACACGCGTGGATCGGATTCCATTTCCCGGGCGCGGTCGAACCAGCGCTTCATCGGGCCCTGCGCGGTGAGGAACTGTTCCTGGTGCGTCACAAGGGGAATTTTCCGCCACGCCGTGGTCGGGCGCAGTTTCTCGTTGATGATCCGCATCAGAACCGTCGTGCCGACCTGCCCGGTATCGAACTGGTCGTGCGGCTGGGCGCGATGGCCGACGATGGCGGTGCAGGCGTCCACCATCTGGCGTGTGATGTTGGCATGGTGGTCGAGGCCGAGCACGATCGGCACGTTGGGCCCCAGCAATTCCCGGCACAGCGCGGCTTGCGCCCCTTCCACATCGTCGATCCCCTCGGCGGCGCAGGCGCCGTGGAGCTGCAGGGCAAGCCCGTCGATCCTTCCCGCCGCTTGCAGGCCGGCGCGGATCTTCTCCTGGAAGAAGTCGAACGCCTCGCGCGTGATGCGTCCGCCCGCGCAAGCCCAGGCGCGGATGATCGGCACCGTCTCAGCGCCGCCGGCCGCCGCGAGATGTCCGCCGACCTGGCCGCGGCCCGTGAGGCGATCGATCACCTCCTGGCCTTCATAGATGCCATACGCGACGTAGTCCGCCAGCGTGGTGGGCACCGGGTTGAAGTCGTTCGTCTCCTGGGAGATGTGGATCAGGGCGAGGCGCATCAGGCGACGACCTGCGCGGCGTCGGCCACGGCGGCGAGGGTTTCGTCGATCACCCCGGCATCGTGCGCGGCCGAGAGGAACCAGGCGCCGCGCTCCAGGATGCGCACGCGCCGCTTCAGCAATTCACCGCAGAAACGGATGTAGCGGGCGCGATCCATCTCCAGCAGGTCGCGGTAGTGCGTGGCCGGCTGGGACAGGCCGAACGCCACGTGGAAAATCTGCGGAAAGCCCGCGACGCTGGCGGTGATTCCGGCTTCCTTCAGATGCGAGGCGATGCCTTCCATCAGCCGCTTGCCATGTGGCGCGATGGCGGCGATCACCTTGCCGTCCGCCAATTCGCGCAGCGTGGCGAGGGTGGCGGCCATCGCCACCGGCTGGGCGTTGTAGGTACCGCCATGAACGGCGCCCGACACGAAGCAGTCCAGCAGGTCTGCCCGCCCCGCCACGGCGGCCACGGGGAAGCCGTTGGCGAGGCATTTGCCGAAGGTGGCGAGGTCGGGGGTCACGCCGAACACCTGTTGGGCGCCCCCCGGGGCGACGCGAAACCCGGTGACCACCTCGTCGAAGATCAGCACCGTGCCTGCTTTCGTGCAGGCCTCGCGCACCCCTTGCAGGTAGCCCGCGCCGGGCAGGATGGCGCCGGCGTTGCACATCGCCGATTCCATGATCACGCCGGCCACGTCGCCAACCGCGAGCCGTGCCTGCAGGCCGGGCAGATCATTCCAGGTGAGCACTTCCACACTGCCCCAGGCGGTTTCGTCCTGGCCGGCGCTGCCGGGGTTGCGATTGGGATGCGCGGCATCGCCGCCATTGGCCGGTGTCGCGGCAACGGAGAGCAGGATATTGTCGAACCAGCCGTGATAATGGCCCTCGAACTTGATGATCACCCGTCGTCCGGTGGCCGCGCGGGCCAGCCGCAGCGCCGCCTGCACCGCCTCGGACCCCGAGCTGGTGAAGCGCAGTTTCTCGGCGCAGGGCACCATGGCGCAGAACAGCTCCGCCACCTCCGCCTCCAACCGGCTCTGCGCGCCATAGAGCAGGCCACGTTCGAGCTGGGCGATCACCGCCTGGCGGATGGCGGGAGGATTGTGGCCCAGGATCATCGGGCCCATGCCGAGATAATAGTCGATCAGCCGGTTGCCATCGACATCGAACAGGTATGGCCCGTCGCTGCGTTCCATGACCAGCGGATGCGGCACCATGCCGAGACGGAAATTGCTGGATACGCCGCCGGGCATGAACCGGCTCGCCGCTTCGATGGCGCGTCGCGACTCCTCGAAACTGGCCAGGGGAAGCTGCTCGCGATTGGCCCGCTCGGCCGCTGCACCATCGTCCATCCGCCACCTCCGGCTTCCTCGCGCCCGATCCGGCGCGGCAGCAAGACGTAGCATCCGCCCTTGGTCCACGGAACGAAAACTGTATTTCGTGTTGTGAAACCAGTGATCGGCGGAAAGGGAGGCGGAGGGCCGTGGCCCTCCGCCTTCTGGCTTTCAGTCGGCACGGAGGGTGCCGACGCGGCTGAGATCGACATTGCTGAAGGTGGCGACGTAGCCGTCGCGGAAGCGGACGCGGAAGTCGAACAGATTGTCGCCGTTGGGGCCGGAGACGTCGAAGTTGCGGCGCTCGCCGGGAACGATGGCGCCGGCCAGCGAGATGGGCTTCCAGGCCTCGTCGGTGCCGGCATGGGCCATCCAGACGCCGACGATGGGGGAGGAGCCGTTGTTGTTGAGGATGCCGAAATCGCGATAGTCGCGGGCGTGGGCGGCGGAGGTGAAGCCGGCGAAGGCGATGGTGGCGGCGAGGGCGAGGGACTTGATGCGGAACATGGCGGGGTTTCCCTGAAGGTTTCCGCCGGGGCGGAATGCCCTGGCGCCCCCCTGATATGCCCGGCCCCAAACCCGCGAACTCGGAACGGGTTCAGGGGTCGCGCGTGTTCCCCGGCCCTAGCGCCCGTTCGCCTCCACCAGGCTCCGCAGTCCATCCAGCAGTGCCGCCGGCGAGGGTGGACAGCCGCGGATGGTCAGGTCCACCGGCACGGCGCTGTCGGTGCCGCCGGTGATGGCGTAGCTGCCCTTGAACACGCCGCCATCGATGGCGCAGTCGCCCACCGCGACCACCCATTTCGGATCGGGTGTCGCGCCATGGGTACGTAGCAGGGCGTCGTGCATCGATTTGGTGACGGGGCCGGTGACCAGAAGCACGTCGGCGTGGCGAGGGCTGGCGACGAAGTGCAGGCCGAAGCGCTCCAGATCGTACACCACGCTGTTGAGCATGTGGATTTCCAGCTCGCAGCCGTTGCAGCTGCCGGCATCCACCTGGCGGATCGCCAGGCTGCGGCCCAGCCTGGCCTGGGAGGCGGCATGCAGCCGTTCGGCCAGCGCGTGCGCGGTGGCCTCGTCGGCGGCGCCGGCCGGCTCGGTCAGCGGGCCGGCGCGCAGGGTGCGGGCGATGCGGTTCCAGACCATCAGAGGTCCACGCCTGAATAGGAGCCGTTGAAAGATTTGTTCACCAGCGGAAAGTCCGCGACGATGTTGCCGCGCACGGCGGATTCCAGCAGCGGCCAATGCAGCCAGCTGGGATCGCGCGGGAAGGCGGCGGCGATCAGCCCGCCATCGAGGCGCAGCCAGTGCCAGATATCGCCGCGGAACCCTTCGGCCCAGCCGATGCCCTCGGCCGAGGCCATCGGCAGGGTGATGGACACCGGGCCATCCGGCAGGCTGGCGAGCAGGGCGCGCAGCAGGCGGATGCTTTCGGTGATTTCGGCCATGCGCACGCGGAAGCGGGCGTCCACGTCGCCCTCGGTGAGCAGGGCCGGCCGCACATCCAGCGTGCGATAGGGCGGGTAGCCGGGCGCGACGCGCAGGTCGCCGGGCTGGCCGGCGGCGCGGCCCACCACCCCGCCGGCGGCGAAGCGGGCGGCCAGCGCCGCGGAGAGCGTGCCGGTACTCACCAGCCGATCGACCAGCGAAGACGTGTCTTCCGCGAGGCGTGCGAGTTCGCCGTGTTCGGCCTCGATGGCGGCCAGTGCGGCGAGAATCGCGGGGGGGCCTTCCGCGGTGATGTCGGCGGCGACGCCGCCGGGGATGACCGCGTCCATCATCAGCCGGTTGCCGAAGGCCCGCGCAGTGGCGCGCAGCACGGCCTCGCGATGCCAGGTGAAGCGGGCCTGCAGCATGGGGAAGGCGGCGTCGTTCACAATGGCGCCGCAATCGCCGAGATGGTTGGCGATGCGCTCGATCTCCGCCATCACCCCGCGCAGGGCGTGGGCGCGCGGCGGCGGATCGGTGGCGGTGGCCGCTTCGGCGGCGCGGGCGAAGGCGATGGAGTGGGCGACGGTGGAGTCGCCCGACAGGCGCGCCGCGAAGCGGGCGGCGGCGCGGGGCGACTTGCCGCGCATCAGCGCCAGCGTGCCCTTGTGCAGATAGCCCAGCCGCACTTCCAGCCGCACCACCGTCTCGCCCTGGGCGTGGAAGCGGAAATGCCCCGGCTCGATGATGCCGGCATGCACGGGGCCGACGGGAATCTGATGGATGTCCTCGCCCTCCACGGGCAGGAATTCCGGCGGCTCGGCCGCGCCCGAAGCGGCGGCCGGGCGGGTGGAGAGGGGGGCGGTCTGGCCCCATTTGCCGTGGTCGAGCCAGGGACGCGAATCGGTGCCGCCGGCCGCCTGATGGCCCCACAGGTCGCGGATCGCCCGCTCGAACCAGGCGGCGGCCGGGCGGTGGGGGGACAGGGCCGGATAGGCGCCGCCGACGATGGCGGTGGAGGCGGGCAGGATGTCCGCCCCGTCGCGAAACAGGGCGTGGACATGGCCGGCGTCAGCCCAAAGCGCGAGCAGCGCGAGCGGGTCGGCGGCCAGCGCGTCGGCCATTGCCTGCCAGGATTGGCCCGGCAGCACATGGCGCGGCCAGGGATGGCAGGGTGTGGTGGGCGCGGCGCGGATGATCTCGGCGGCGGTCATGGCAGCCGGGACGCCGCGGTGAACCACGCCGCCAGCGCGGCCGGCATGGCGAGGCCGATCCCCACCACCAGCGCGAGGTGGATCCAGGCCGGCAGCAGGGCGAACGCGCCGCCGAAGGCGGGGATGGACCGGGCCGATCCGGGATCGCCGAAGCACAGCGCGATCAGCCGCGCCGCCAGCGCCCAGCCGCCGACCACGAGGCCGAGTCCCAGCGGTACCATCAGCCAGGGCAGGTGGCGCGCCGTTTCCATCGCCACCAGGAACTCGCTGGTGAACAGGCCGAAGGGCGGCAGCCCGGCCACCGCGACGATGCCGGCGGCCAGCGTGAGGCCGAGGGCACGATGGCTGGCGACGAGGCCCGTGATGTCCGCGAAGGTCTGCCCGCCGCGAATCTGCGCGGCCCGGCCGACGCATTGGAACACCGCCGCCTTGGCCAGCGTGTGCAGCGTCATGTGCAGCAGCCCGGCGAACATCGCTGCCGGCCCGCCCAGGCCGAAGGCAAAGGCGGCGATGCCCGACTGCTCGATGGTGGAGAAGGCGAAGAACCGCTTCACGTCCCGCCGTCGCCATAGCGCGAAGGCAGCGAACAGCACGGAGAGCAGGCCCAGCGCCATCAGCGGCGGTCCCGGCGCGATGGCCTCGGCATTGCGCAGCAGCAGCCCCTTCACCCGCACGATGATCAGCAGCGCCACGTTGAGGATGGAGCCCGCGAGCACGGCGGAGACCGGCGTCGGCCCCTCGGCATGGGCGTCGGGCATCCAGGCGTGCAGCGGCGCCAGCCCGGCCTTGGTGCCATAGCCGATCAGCAGGAACACGAAAGCGAGGTTCAGCAGCGGCGCCCGGCAGCGCGCGGCGGCTTGGGCGAGGCCGGTCCAGCTCATCGCCGGCAGGCCGGGGCCGAGCACCGGCAGGGCCGCGAGATACAGCACGATGGTGCCGAACAGTGCGAGCGCGATACCCACGGCGCAGAGGATGAAGAACTTCCACGAGGCTTCCACCGCGCTCTCGGTGCGTGGCAGCCCCACCACCAGCACGGCCGCGATCGTCGCCGCCTCCATCGCCACCCAGGTCACGCCCAGGTTGTTCGACAGCAGCGCCAGCAGCATGAAGCCGAGGAACAGCTGGAACAGCGCATGGTACTGGCGCAGCCGGGGCGGGTCGATGCGCCCGGCGGCGAGTTCGGCGGCGACGTAGAAGCGGCTGAACCACGCGGTGGTCATGCCGACGAAGGCGGTGAGGATGCTGATATGGGCCGACAGCCGGTCCACAAGCAGCAGCTGTCCGCTGCCCAGGTTCCACGGCAGGAAACACGCGAAGGCGAAGGCGACGGCGGCGGCGGCGAAATTCACCCAGCCGCCGACCCGCCATGACGGGATGGCGGCCAGGGCAAGGGCCGCGACAATGCAGACCAGCGGCACCGCGCCGGGCAGGCTGGCTAGCTCGCCGATCATCGCTGCAACCCGCCCACCCGGTCGAGATGCGTCACGTCCAGGCTGTCGAACTGCTCGCGGATGCGGAAGAAGAACACGCCGAACACCACGGCCGCCACCATCACCAGCACGGCGACCGACAGTTCCACCACCAGCGGCATGCCGGCCACGCCCACCGCGGCGAGGATCAGCCCGTTCTCCAGCGACATGAAGCCGATCACCTGGGTGAGCGCCGTGCGCCGGCTGATCATCATCAGCAGGCCGAGCAGCACGACGGAGAGCGCGAGGGCCAGGTCCTCGCGCGTCAGGGCCTGGGCCTGCAGCGTGGTGGGCAGCACCACCATGATCGACAAGGCCACCAGCAGCGCGCCCAGCGCCATGGTGGTGTAGATGCCCATCGCGTTCTCGATGGAGCGGTGGATGTTCAACCGCCGCACGATGGCGTTCAGCGCCAGCGGAATGGCGATGCCCTTGGCGCCCAGCGCGATGATCGCGGTGACCAGCAGGTGCCAGGAATCCTGCACGATCGCCTGCCACAGCGCGGCCGCGGCCAGCACCACCGCCTGGGCGGCGTAGGTGTGGATCACCGCGCCCATGCGCCGCTGGTAGAGCAGCAGGAAGGACAGCACCAGCACGCCGGTGCCCAGCAGGTGGCCGACGTCGTAGGACAGGGCGCCGAACGTGCCGTGCGGGTCCATCAGGCAAACCCCTGGCTGATGAACAGGAAGATCGCCGCGAGCAGGCCGAGCAGCACGGCGATGCCGAGGAATTCCGGTACCCGGAACACCCGCATCTTCGCCGTGCCCGTCTCGAACAGCGCCAGCACGGCGGCGAGCAGCCCGAGCTTGACCGCCCACAGCCCGATGGCGGGCAGCCAGCGCAGCGGCGCGTCGGCATTGGCCATGCCGAACGGGGCGAACACGGCGGCCAGCAGGCTCGCCCACAACAGCAGCCGCAGCATCGCCCCGGCCTCGATCAGCGCCAGGTGGCGGCCGGAATATTCCAGCACCATGGCCTCGTGCACCATGGTGAGTTCCAGATGGGTGGCGGGGTTGTCCACGGGAATGCGTCCGTTCTCGGCGATCGCCACTACCAGACCGGTGAGCGCCACCAGGCCGAGCGAGACGCGCAGGCCCAGCGCGCCCTCGCGCAGCACGCCGGCGATGGCGTCGAGGTTGGTGGTGCCCACCAGCAGGGCCAGCGTGTAGATCACCAGGAACATCGCGGGCTCGGCGAAGGCGGAGAAGGTCATCTCGCGGCTGGCGCCGATACCGCCGAAGGCGGTGCCGGTATCCAATGCCGCCAGCGCCGTGGCGGCGCGCGACAGGGCGAGCAGCCCCGCGACCACCAGCAGGTCGGCGAAGGGGGCGGTGCTCATATCCAGCGCGAAGCTGGGCACCAGGGCAGCGGCGGCCAGCGTGGCGGCGAAGCTGGTGGCCGGGGCCGCGCGGAACACCCAGGAGGCGGACTCAGACACCACCGGCTGCTTGCGCAACAGGCGCAGCAGGTCGCGCGCCGGCTGCGTCACGGGCGGACCGATGCGCCCGACGAGCCGCGCCTTGATCCGCCGGATCAGCCCTGTGAGCAGCGGCGCTGCCGCCAGCATCAGGGCCAGGTGCAGCACCAGCGCGAGCAACCCCAGCAACGCGCTCACCATTGCTGGATCACCGAGATGGCGGCCAAGAACAGCACCAGCACCGCGAACATCACCGACAGCGTGGCCCGCACGTTGAGCAGCTGCATGCGGTCGGCGAAGACGGAGAGGCGATCGCGCAGCGCGGCGGCGGGGGCGAACAGCCCGGCCTCCGCCGGATCGTGCAACGTCACCGTCAGCTGGGCCGGCCGCGTCTCGCCCGGCTCGGGCATGTCCACCGCCTCGCGCGCCGCCAGCAGGCCGGCGCCCAGGCTGCGGCGCAAGGGCTGGCCGAAGCTGGCGCCACCGTATTGGGTGGCGGGGTCGCCGAAGGGCAGCCAGGGCGGCGGCGCGCCGAAGCCGCAATCCCAGGCAGGTCCGCGCCGCATGCCCGGCACCGCCCAGCGGCGCATCGCCCAGGCCACGGCGATGGCGGCGAGGCCGAGCAGCACGGCGATGGCCGGCGCCGCATAGCCCGGCGCGTCGGCCGCGGGGGCCACGACCAGTGCGGCGTCGCGCACGCCGCCGAGGCCGCCGGCGAAGCGGTGAACGGGGTCCTGGGCCAGCACCAGCACCCAGCCGGGCAGCAACCCGATCAGCAGCGCGGCGATTCCGAGCCCCACCATCGCGGCATGGGCCGGCCGCGCCACCTCCTCCGCCCCGGCAGCGAGCGGCGAACGCGGGCGGCCGAGGAAGGCGATGCCGACCAGCCGCACCGCGGCGGCGGCCGCCAAGGCGGCGGCCAGCACCATCAGCGTGGCCACGCCGACCACCGCCACCTGCACGCCCAGCCCGCCCACCCGGGCGGCGGCCAGGGCGGCCTGGAACAGCATCCACTCGCCGGCGAACCCCGCACTCGGCGGCAGGCCGGCGGCGCAGGCGGCGCCCGCCATCACACAGGCGGTGGTGATCGGCATGGTGTGAACCAGCCCGCCCAGCCGGTCCAGCCGGCGGGTGCGCGCCCCGTGCTGCACCGCGCCGGCGCCGAGGAACAGCAGCGACTTGAACATGGCGTGGGCGATCGCGTGCAGCAGCGCGCCGCCCATCGCCAGCGCCGCGAGCGGGGGCAGGTCCGCCGCCCGCGCCAGCAGGGCGAGGCCGAACCCCACGGCGATCAGTCCGACATTCTCGATGGTGGAGCAGGCGAGGACGGATTTGATGTCTCCCTCCACATTCGCCCGCAGCCCGCCCAGCACCGCGCCGGCCACCCCCAGCAGCATCAGCGGCAGGCCCCACCACAGCGGCTGGGCCGGTCCACACAGGTCGAACACCAACCGCACCAGAACGTAGAGGGCGATCTTGGTCATCGCGCCCGACATCAGCGCCGAGACATGGCCCGGCGCGTTGGCATGGGCCGGGGGCAGCCAGACATGCAGCGGCGCCAGCCCGGCCTTGGACCCCGCGCCGATCAGCGCCAGCAGCAGCACCGCGCTCGCGCGCAGTCCTTCCGGCGGATGGGCGCGCATGGAGGCGAAACGCCAATCCCATATCCCCCCTTGGGCGCCGCCTTGACCCCCTCCCTGGGCCAGCAGGCCGAGCGCGGGGAACAGGCACACCGCGCCGAGAATCGCCATGCCGCTGAACAGCAGCGCGGCGGCGCGCGTGTCGGGGTCGCGGTGGCCGGTGAGAACCAGGGCCGCGGCGGCGACCGACATCAGCTCCCAACCCAGCATCAGGCTGAACGCGTCGGCGGCCAGCAGGGTGAGCGCCATGGCGGCGATGAACAGCGGCAGGAACGGGGCGGTGACCGGCTCGGCATGGCCATCGAGCGCGCTGCCCGACGCCGCGGTGGCGACCAGCATCAGCAGCAGCAGGAAGAACGCGGAGAGCCCGTCCAGCGCCAGCACCATGCCCGCTCCGGCCGGCCCCAGCGGCACGGCGAGCGTGCCCACACCACCACCGATCAGCACGCAGGCGGCCAGCAAGGCGGTGACGGCGCAGGGCACAACGCAGCCCCAAGCCACAACCCTGGCGCGCATCTTCGGCGACAGGAAAGGCGAAACCAGCGCCAGGGCGAGCAGCAGGCACACGGCCAGCGCCGCGCCGGGCAGGGCGAGCTCGGTCATGCCGGTCGGGGCGGGCGAAGAGAACGACTCACGCGGGAAGCCTAGCAACGCCGCGCGCGCCCAGGAAGAGCAAGAGAACGATCCGTAACGATATATAATCCGTATCGAAACGACATGGCCCACACCCTGGCCGCCCGCGCCTCCGCCGACTAAACAGCCGCCATGACCCGGTTCCTTCTCGTCGTGTTCGATGGCCTGCGCCCTGATGCGATCGAGGCGGAGGCCACGCCCAACCTGCGGCGCTTCGCCGCCATGGGCACGCGCTTCGCCGCCGCCCGTTCCGTGTTCCCGTCGGAAACGCGGGTGTGCTCCGCCTCCATCGCCACCGGCTGCCTGCCGCGCCGGCACGGCGTGGTGGCCAACCGCATCGCCGACCCGGCGGATCCCGCGCGGTCGATCGATACCGGCAGCAAGGCGGCGCTGGAGGCGTGGGAGGCGGCGATGGGTGCGCCGGTCGTGCAGGCGCCCACCCTGGCCGAGCATCTCGCGGCCCAGGGGCGGCGCTTCGCCGTACTCAGCAGCGGCTCCACCGGCCAGAGCCATGTGCTCAACCCGCGCGCCGACATTCTCGGACAGGTCACCCTGTCCGCGCATGGCCCCGCCGCCTGCTCCGCCGCGGGCCGTGCCCTGCTCGCCCGGCTTGCCCCGCCACCCGACGACGCCCCCGCCCGGGCGGAGTGGATCGCCGAGGCCTTCCGCGCCCATCTTCTGCCCGACCCGCCGGACGCGACCATCCTGTGGCTGTGCGAGCCGGATACTTCGGGCCATTACGCCGGCCTCGGCACGCCGGACCAGCGCGCCGCGCTGCGCCGGGTCGACGCCGCCTTCGGCCGCATCCTGGACGATTGGCAGGCCGGGCCCCATCGCGACACGCTGCAGGTGATGGTCGCCTCCGATCACGGCCAGGCCACCATCACCGGGCAGGTGGGTGTGGCAGGGGCACTGGCGCGGCATGGCGGTTTCGCGGACTGCACCGTGCTGGCCGGCTCCAGCGGCGGGGTGATGGTGCCGGGCGGCGACGCGGCGCGCATCGCTGAAATGGCGGAATGGCTCACCCGGCAGGACTGGGCCGGCTGCGTGTTCGCGGCCGACGGCGCCGACCTGCCGCCGGGCGTGCTGCCGCGCAGCGTGCTGATGGCCGAGCACGAGCGTGCCGCCCCGGTGCTGTTCACCCTGCGCGCCGGGCCTGATCTCTCGCCCCTCGGCCTGCCTGGCAACACCCTGCACGACGGCAAACTGCCGCTGGGCGGTGGCACGCATGGCGGTCTGTCGGCGGCTGAACTGCGCACCGTGCTGATGCTGGCGGGCAGCCGTGTGCGCCGTGGCATCGTGACCGAATGGCCGGCCGGCCTGCCGGACATCGCCCCCACCGCCCTCGCCCTGCTGGACGCCGACGGCGCCGCCGGCATGGACGGCCGTGTGCTGGCCGAAGCCCTGGATGGCGGTTCCCCGCCCGCCATGGCTGCGGCACCGGAAAGCTGGGAAGCGGCCGGCCACGGCTATGCCCAGCGCGTCGCGCGCCGGCGGCTGGGGCGGCAGGTCTATCTCGACGCGGGGATGCGATTGGAAACGACATAGAAAGATAAGGCGTTCTTTTTTGAAAAAAAGAACCAAGAAACTTTTGCCCGAAAGGCGTGCCAAGGCGTTGCTGTGCGGAGAATAACAAGCAAAAGGCTTTTTGCTTCTTTTTCTTCAGAAAAAGAAGATTCTTCCTTCCTTCTCGACCTATAACCCCCTCTCATATCCCACGCACAAGAAGCAATTGGACAGAACCGCCCCCGTCGCCTAGCGAGGCGTCGCGGGAAATGGGGGAAAGGCGCGTCCAATGGCGACATTCGCGATCGTAGGGCTGGGCGAGGTGGGCACCATCTTCGCTCGCGACCTCGCCCGTGCCGGCATCACCACGATATCCGGCTATGACATCGACGCCGCGGCGCGCGGGCGCGCCGTCGGCATCGCCGTTGCCGCCGATGCGGCCACCGCCGCCCGGGCCGCCGAGGTGGTGATCGTTGCCGTCACGGCTGCCGCGGTGCCGCAGGCGATGCGCTCCCTGGCCGACGGCTTGGCCCATGCGCCGCTGGTGGTGGACGTGAATTCTGTCTCGCCGGAGGCCAAGCGCGACGCCGCGCGGGTGATCACCGAGGTCGGCGGCCGCTATGTGGAGGCGGCGGTGATGGCCAGCGTGCCGCCTAGGGGGATCGGCACGCCGATGCTGCTCGGTGGGCCCCATGCCGAGGCGTTCCAGCGCGCGATGGACGGGCTGGGCATGGACCTCACCGTGTTCTCGCCGGAGATCGGCCGCGCCTCCTCCGTGAAGATGTGCCGCAGCGTGATGATCAAGGGGCTGGAGGCGCTGA
Organism: uncultured Rhodospirillales bacterium; assembly: GCA_945957135.1. Lineage (GTDB taxonomy): Bacteria > Pseudomonadota > Alphaproteobacteria > Acetobacterales > Acetobacteraceae > CAMFLK01. Next base: position 3,961 of record CAMFLK010000007.1, on the reverse strand, counting down.
CCACCGAATGCATGCTCGCCGCCCGCCACTACGGCGTGGAGGACGAGGTGCTCGGCTCGCTCGGCGACACGCTGCCGCACGAGGATTGGCGCAAGCTGGCCCGATACGTCATCAGCCGCGCCCTGGTCCATGGCCGCCGCCGCGCCGAGGAGATGCGCGAGGTGGCGCGCACCGTGGCCGATGCCGGGGTGGAGCCGCTGCTCAGCCGCGCCATCGCCGAGCGGCAGGACTGGGCGGGCGCGCAGGGGCGGCAAATGCCGCGCGAGGCGCTGGCCGCCACCGATCTCGACGCGCTGCTCGACGGCCTCACCGCCGCCATGCAGCCTCGCGCCGCCGCTGACTGAACCCATAAAAACTGTCCACGGGGGGAAACATGAAACGCCGGACCTTCCTGGGCGCGCTGGCCGCGTCCGCCCTGGCGGCGCCCGCCGTGCGTGCCGCCGCGGCACCGGTGCTGCGCTTCGTGCCCAATGTCGATCTGCCGGTGCTCGACCCCATCGCCAACACGGCTGCCCAGGTGCGCAACCATGCCTTCCTGGTCTGGGACACGCTCTATGGTCTCGACGACAAGGAAGCGCCGCAGCCGCAGATGGTGGAAGGCCACAGCGTGGAGAAGGATGGGCGCGAATGGGTGCTCACCCTGCGCCCCGGCCTGAAATTCCACGACGGCGAGCCGGTGCTGGCGCGCGACGTGGTGGCCAGCCTGCGCCGCTGGTCGGCGGTGGACGGGTTCGGCGCCACGCTGTTCGCGGTGACGGACGAGCTGGCGGAGCTGGACGACCGCCGGCTGCGCTTCCGCCTCTCCCGTCCCTTCCCGCTGCTGCCGGAGGCGCTGGGCAAGATCGAGCCGAACGTGCCGGTGATCATGCCCGCCCGCATCGCGTCCGCCCCGCCCAACAAGCCGGTGGCGGAGATTGTCGGCTCCGGCCCGTTCCGCTTCGTCGCCGGCGAGCGGGTGCCCGGCTCGCGCCTGGTCTATGAACGTTTCGCCGATTACGTGCCGCGCGCCGACGGGCCGGTGGGACTCACCAGCGGTCCCAAGCGCGTGTTCGTGGACCGCGTGGAATGGGTGATCATGCCCGAGCCCGCCACGGTGGCCAACGCGCTGGCCGCCGGTGAGGTGGATTGGTGGGAGGCCGCCACACCGGACTTGCAGCCCATGCTGCGCAAGAGCCCCGGCCTGACCGTGCGGGTGAACGACCAGGATGGGGTGATGGCCATCCTGCGCTTCAACACGCTGCACCCTCCCTTCGACAATCCGGCCATCCGCCGCGCCGTGCTGGCGGCGGTGAACCAGGCCGAGTTCATGCAGGCCTTCACCGACGATCGCAGCCTGTGGCACGTCAAGATGGGCGCGTTCAATCCGCACGCGCCGGAAGCCAGCGGGGTGGGGTTCGACGCGCTGTTCTCCACCACCGACATCGCGCCGATGCGCAAGGCGATCGCCGAGGCCGGCTACAAGGGCGAGCGCACGGTGGTGCTGTATCCCACCGACCATCCGGTGAACTCCGTGATGGCCCAGATGGGCGCGGACCTGTTCCGCAAGCTGGGGCTGAATGTCGATCTCCAGGCGATGGACGCGGCGACGATGTTCCAGCGCCGCACCAGCCGCGAGCCGGTGGACAAGGGCGGCTGGAGCTGCTTCCCCTCGGCCATCGCAGGCGCGCTGAGCCCGGCCGAGGCCTTCCAGCTGCGCGGCAACGGCAAATCCGCCTGGTACGGCTGGCCGGACGCGCCGGCGCTGGAGGCCGGCCGCGCCGCCTGGCTGGCGGCCCCCGACGATGCCGCCCGCCACGCCGCCTGCGACGACATCCAGCGCGCCCTGTTCGCGTTTGCGCCGCATCTGCCGCTGGGCCAAATTCTGCAGCCGACCGCCTATCGCCGTGGCCTGACGGGCCTGCTGCCAGGCTTCGCGAAGTTCTGGAACGTCCAGTTGAACAGGGGCTGAACGCCATGCCTGACGACGCCCTCGCCGCCTGCGCTGCCGTGGACATGCCGGACTACGTGATCGACCGTGTGATGAAGAAGCGCGGCCGGCTGCGGGTGTTCGACCGTTTCGCCGGACCGGAAACGGCGCTGGTGGTGATCGACATGCAGCATTTCTATGTGGACGACGTGCCGCCGGCCGTCGCCATCATCCCCCACATCAACCGCCTCGCCGCCGGCGTGCGCGCGGCGGGTGGGGCGGTGGCGTGGGTGAGCATGACCGCCGGCGAGAACGGCCGCAGCCTGTGGCCGCTCTATCACGACAATTTCTTCACGCCCGCCGCCGCCGCGCGCCACCGCGACAACCTCACCGAGGGCGCGCCGGGCCACGCGCTGCACCGCGACCTCGACGTGCAGGCCGGCGACATCCTGGCCACCAAGCACCGGTTCAGCGCCTTCATCCCCGGCCAGTCAGACCTGCCTGACAAACTCGCGGCGCGCGGCATCCGCAACGTGATCGTCACGGGCATGCTGACCAATTTCTGCTGCGAGACCTCGGCGCGCGACGCGATGATGCTGGATTACCGCGTGGTGATGGCCAACGATGCCAACGCCGCCCGCTACAAGGAAGACCACGCCATCGGCTTCAGCACGGTGTTCCAGAGCTTCGGCGACGTGATGACGACGGACGACGTGCTCACCACATTGCTGACGAAGGGATAGGGGAACGGCCATGGCCCGCATCATCGGCGGAATCGGCTCGTCGCATGTGCCCACGATCGGCGTGGCCTACGACAAGGGCAAGCAGCAGCAGCCGGCCTGGGCGCCGCTGTTCAACGGCTACAAGGCCGCTGCCGCCTGGCTCGCCGAGAAGAAGCCGGACGTGATGATCGTCTTCTACAACGATCATCTGAACGCCTTCTTCTACGACCTCTACCCCACCTTCGCGCTCGGCGTCGCGCCGAGCTACGAAGTGGCGGACGAAGGGGCCGGCAAACGCCCGCTGCCGCCGGTGCCCGGCCACCCCGCCCTGGCCCGCCACCTCGCCGAGCAGCTGGTGAACGACGAGTTCGACATCTCCGTCTTCCAGGACCGCCCGCTCGACCACGGCGTGTTCTCGCCCCTGCCGCTGCTGTGGCCGCACAATCCCGGCTGGCCCGGCGCCATCATCCCCATCGAGGTGAACGTGGTGCAGTACCCGCTGCCCACGCCCATGCGCTGCTTCCGCCTGGGCCAGGCGGTGCGCCGCGCCATCGAGGCCTTCCCCGAGGACCTCACCGTCGCCGTGGTGGGCACCGGCGGCCTGTCGCACCAGGTGCACGGCGAACGCTCCGGCTTCAACGACACCGACTGGGACATGCGCTTCATCGAGCTGATCGAGCACGACCCGGAGGAACTCGCCCGCCTGCGCCACGTGGACTACATCCGCCGCGGCGGCGCCGAAAGCGTGGAACAGATCATGTGGCTCGCCATGCGCGGCGCGCTCAGCAACGACATCACCAAAATCCACCAGAACTACTACCTCGCCACCACCACCGCGATGACCGTGCTGGTGCTCGAGGACAACGCCCCGGCCAAACGCGCCGGCACCGCCGGCAACGTCCAGCTCGAAGGCGTGGAGAACATCGACGGCACCTACGCTTTCGATATCCCCACCGCCGTCTCGCGCATCGGCCTCAACCGCTTCTTCTGGAACATGCGCCTGCCCGAAGCCCGCGAACGCTTCCGCGCCGACGAAACCACCGCCTGCCGCGACGCCGGGCTGACCGAGGAAGAAACCACACTCGTGCGCGACCGCGACTGGATCGGCCTGATCCGCCACGGCGCCAACTTCTTCGTGCTGGAAAAATTCGCCCGGCTGTTGGGCGTGACCAACCTCGAAGTGTACGCCTCCATGCGCGGTGAAAGCTTCGACGCCTTCATGGCGACGCGACGCGTGCCGGATGCACGGTGAGCATAGGAAGGAAGGCGAGGGGCGCTGCCCCTCGACCCCTTGCCGCGACAAGAGGTCGCGGCGGGGGCCTCAGGCCCCAGA